>NZ_VRTY01000170.1 GCF_008017455.1 Pontibacter qinzhouensis
TATGCCCTCCAGAGGAAGCTTTTTCTCCAGGTGCAGCGGGAATTCATTTATAACTATGCGTAACTCCTATGTTAAGCCAAAAGAGCGTGAACTACTAACTGCAAACAGGACAAAACAAGTTTAGTCGCAGGTAAAATTCAATCGTCGTATGCTATTTTGCAACGTTCGCCCTGCAGTTTGTATAGCTCCTTCTCCACCGCCAGCACTGTTTTGGCTTCCGCAAATTCGGTTTGGTAGCGTCTGGAGAGTTCGCGCCGTTTCAAGGCCTCTAAAAACCGACGGGCATCGTTGTGGTTTTCCAGTATCAGGCCCGGCACCTGGGTAGGATTGTTGTCATCGTCTTTAGCGACCATGGTAAAGTAGGAGGTATTGGTATGCTTTACCAGGCCAGACTTCACATTTTCGGCTATCACTTTTATACCCACCATTAAGGAGGTGTTGCCTACATAATTTATGGATGCCATAAGCGATACCAGCTCGCCTACCTCTACCGGCTGCAGAAAATTTACGCCGTCTACCGTTACCGTTACACAGTAGTTGCCGGCATGTTTAGCCGCACAGGCATAGGCCACCTTGTCCATGAGCGAGAGCAGAATGCCCCCATGAATTTTACCGCCAAAGTTGGCATAGCTCGGAATCATCAGCTCCGTAAGCGTAGTGCGGGAGTAAGAAACAGGATGGTACAGCGGTGCAGACATGGGTTATAATTTTGAATGTGTGATTGAGTGAATATGAAACCGGTTAGAACATGAATTTACAGAATTTATAGAAGGTGGTATAGGTAAATGTTTTAAACGGAAAGGCTTTTTCTGTACTTTCTCTCCCGCTGATGCAGCACCAGTACAAGCTATAAGATTTATTCACTCAATCACTCAATCAATATTTTATAAGAACACAACATCTTTTACTACTTCTGATCCGGCATCGCGGTTCAGAATCTCGATTACTTTTGATTTCGACATGTTCAGTTCGTGCTTGAGCGGGGCAGAGTCGAGGCGCACGAACAGCTTCTGGTCACGGAAGTACAGCTCTTTTGTTTTCATGGCGATGGGTTTGCCCATAATACGGCCCCAGCTCTGGATCAGGTTTACCTCACTCAGCTTGCCCTGCAGCTTATACGCCTTCAGCAGCGCCTGAATACTTTCCCCAATCGGCTGTATATCCGCTTTACGGTAGTTGATGTCACTTTTCTTCTTGAATATATAGCGCACGGGTTTTGAATTTTGAGTTTTGAATGAGTGATTGAGTGAATAGGTTTTGTGAGAATCTTTAAATCGGGCTCCTCCCCAAGAAATTTGCAGAATTTTTGAATGTACAGAATTTGCCCTTGTAAAAAATTAAATCAGCGTGTTTACAGCAATTATTCTAATGAAAATGGTCTTCCAAAGGTTTTTTGGCTATTTAAACCTTAGGGTTAAACCCATTACCGAAAGTAAAGTATTCACTCCATCACTCACTCAAAATTCAATATTAGCAAAAATCACTCATCCAAAATTACCGAAACCGTTCCCTCCGATACCTTAAATCTACGAATTTGCTCCGACAGGTTCTCAAGTATTTTGTCGGTGCGCTCCAGGTGCGTGTCTGTCAGGAAGATCTGGCCGAAAGTGTGGGCAGCTACCATTTGCATAAGTTTGGTGATGCGTTTCTCATCGAGCCGGTCAAAAATGTCGTCGAGCAGGAGCAGGGGCTTGTGGTGCTGTTGCTGGGCCATTACCTCGAAGTGTGCCAGTTTGAGCGCGATAACGTAGCTTTTCTGCTGCCCCTGCGAGCCAAAGTGCTTTACCGGGTTGCCATCCATCAGGAACACGAAATCGTCTTTGTGCGGGCCAACAGTGGTACGTTGCAGAGCCATGTCTTTTCGTTCGTTCTGCTCCAGCAGCAGCCGGAAGTCTGCGCCGGGCAGCTGGCTTTTGTAGTCGAGGGTTACAGTTTCGTGGCTGTCGGATATGTGGCGGTAATGTTTCTGAAAAATAGGCACAAAGGTCTGCAGAAAAGCCTGCCGCTGCTGCGCCAGCTCTTCGCCCAGTGGGGTCAGCTGCTCGTTGAGTATGTGCAGGTAATCGCGGTCGAAGGTGTGGCGCTCGGCAAACTGCTTGAGCAGCGAGTTGCGCTGCTTCAGAATATGGTTGTATTTTATGAGCTGCTCCAGGTAGGGATGGTGGAGTTGCGAAATCAGGCTGTCGAAATATTTGCGACGCTCCTCGCTTCCTTCCCTGATCAGGTCGGTATCGTAGGGCGAAATAAGTACCACCGGGAACCGGCCAATGTGGTCGCTTACTTTGTCGTACAGCGCTTTGTTATGCGTTACTGTCTTTTTCTGCCCGGCTTTTAAGCTGCACTGTACCGTGTGTTTCTCTCCCTCTACCATAAAGCGGCCCTTCACCATAAAAAAATCTTCTTCCTGCTTAATGCTCTGCACATCGGAGCTGCTGAAGGCGCTTTTGGTCATGGAGAGGTAATGAATGGCGTCCAGCAGGTTTGTTTTGCCGCTTCCGTTGTCGCCGATAAAGCAATTTATATGTTCCGAGAAACTAACGAAAGCTTCTTCGTAGTTCTTGAAAAAGAGCAAATTGAGATTTTCGAGGAACATTAGTTTCTACTTTGATTTCTTTTTCCTTAAATTCGCAAGCCAAACCCATTTAGGCATTTGTGCCTCTGGTTTATCGGAGCTGGTTTAAATTTCGTGCGTGCAAGCGAAAGATGA
Source organism: Pontibacter qinzhouensis (assembly GCF_008017455.1). Taxonomy (GTDB): domain Bacteria; phylum Bacteroidota; class Bacteroidia; order Cytophagales; family Hymenobacteraceae; genus Pontibacter; species Pontibacter qinzhouensis. The sequence goes on from NZ_VRTY01000170.1 coordinate 2,708, forward strand.
ATTTCAATCATGCTCTCGGGATGTAAAAATTCCTTAACAGCATACAACGGATATTTTTAAAACGAATACAAAATTACCCATGGCTGATACAAAAGAAAGAACAAAGCCGGCGAAAGCAAAGGTAGAGACAGAACCAACATTTTCAAAGGAGACTTACATGACCTGGTATGAGCAGATGAAGCTCATGCGCCGGTTTGAAGAGAAAGCGGGCCAGCTGTATGGTCAGCAGAAAATTAAAGGCTTTTGCCATCTTTATATAGGCCAGGAAGCATGTGTGGCAGGAGCTGTTTCGGCCCTTACCAAAGACGATAAGTGGATTACTGCTTACCGCGACCATGCACACCCGCTGGCACTAGGTACAAGCGCTAACGCCATTATGGCCGAATTGTTTGCAAAAGCTACCGGCTGCTCCAAAGGCAAAGGCGGCTCTATGCACATATTCGACAAAGAAGCAAACTTTATGGGTGGCCACGGTATTGTGGGTGCCCAGGTGCCGCTTGGAGCAGGTATTGCCTTTGCCGAAAAGTATAACAAGACCGGCAACCTGTGCATGTGCTACATGGGCGATGGTGCGGTGCGCCAGGGAGCTTTCCATGAGGCCCTGAACATGGCTATGCTCTGGAAACTACCTGTTATTTTCGTGATCGAGAACAACGGCTATGCCATGGGTACATCTGTACACAGAACATCTAATGTAACCGATCTTTACAAGCTTGGCCTTGCCTACGACATGCCATCGGAGCCTGTAGAAGCCATGTCAGTAGAAAACGTGCACAATGCTGTGGCCCAGGCTGCTGAACGTGCCCGTGCCGGCGAAGGACCTACCCTGCTTGAATTCAGAACATACCGCTACAAAGGTCACTCCATGTCTGACCCTGCCAAGTACAGAACAAAAGAGGAACTGGAAGATTACAAAGGCCGCGACTCTATAGAGGCTGTAAAATCTACTATTCTGATAAATGAGTGGGCGACAGAAGAAGAACTGGACCAGATCGATGAGAAGATAAAGCAAGTGGTGGCCGAATCGGTTAAATTTGCGGAAGACTCTCCTTACCCAGATCCGAAAGAGCTGTACACCGACATCTATGTAGAGAAGGATTATCCTTACATCAACGATTAACGAATTAAAAAAAATACGGATAAACGGAATTAATAGATAAGCACTTGTGGTTTAACACATAAGTGCGGTATATTTGACTTTTATTTCCGACTTTACGCATAGATTATATTATTTTTTCAAAGCTAATGGCAAAAGAAACAGTTAAGAAGCACAACGAGATAGAGGAGTTGGTAGAAAATCCGGATGCGTTGGCAGATCGCTTTACGCAATCAGAGGATTTTGTAAAGAAGAACAAGAATACGCTACTCGGAGTGTTTATTGCGATTGCCGCGCTTATAGTGGGTGGTTTTTTATATTACAACTACCGCACCACGCAAAACCAGAAAGCGCAGGAAGCCATGTTTCAGGCAGTTTACTACTTCGAGGCAGACTCTTTGAACAAGGCTTTGAACGGCGATGGCCAGTATGATGGTTTGTTGGCTATTGCCAACGACTATAGCGGCACAGATGCCGGCAACCAAGCGCACTTTTATGCAGGTGTGGCTTTGTTAAAGCAAGGCAAATTTGCAGAGGCTATCGATCAGCTGGAAGATTTCAGCTCTAAAGATTACCTTTTGCAGGCCCGCGCTTACAGCCTGATTGGGGATGCGCTGCTGGAGCAGGGTAAAAATGGCGAAGCAGCCGACATGTATATGAGAGCAGCTAACCATAACGCTAACCAGTACTTTTCGCCGCAATACCTCCTGAAAGCAGGTGTAGCCTACGAAGCAGGCAATAATTTTAAAGCTGCCGCCGATGCTTACAATAAAATAATTACCGACTATGTAACAGCTTCTGAGGTTTCTGATGCTAAAAAGTATAAGGCACGTGCAGAAGAATTAGCCGGAGCTACGAACTAATAACCTTGGCTTTTGCCATAGCATAAAAAGCGCTTTTGTCTTGCTTGCAGGGCAAAAGCGCTTTTTGTTTTACCTCGATATAGGTGCCTGATTAGATTAGATTTGTATATAGCAGCAGGCGACCTTTATCTTATTAGAATTATTCTAATGAAATCGGCCTTCCAAAGGCTTTTTGGGTTTTTAGATGCCAGGGCATAAGAAGGTGTCTTCCCTGGCAGCAGTACTTTTTTAAAAGACATCTTCAAATCTCCACATCTCCAAATTTTCAAATTGCTAAATTAGCACATGAAACCATTAGCACATTAACGTATGGCAACGGCATTAAAGAACCTTAACAACTATAGCAAACAGAGCTTTGCAGATATCTCAGATAAGAAATTTGGCATTGTAGTGGCCGATTGGCACAACGACATAACAGATACCCTGTGTGCAGGAGCCATAGAAACACTGCTGCAGCACGGTGCGCAGAAAGAGAATATTTTCCGGAACACTGTTCCTGGTAGCTTCGAACTAACGTTAGGGGCGCAGTTTCTGGCGCAAAACGAAGAAATAGATGCGGTTATCGCGCTGGGAGTGGTTATAAAAGGCGACACCAAACACGATGATTACATTAATCATGCGGTGGCAAACGGACTTACAACTGTGTCGCTAAAATATAACAAGCCTGTGTCGTTTGGGCTGGTAACCACCAACAACCTGCAGCAGGCCCTCGACAGAGCAGGAGGCAAGCACGGCAACAAAGGCGTAGAGGCAGCTGCTGCTGCTATACACATGCTTAGCTTTTAGGCTTGTGCCTGAGCAGTAAACAAGTGCGGGCTGACTTTATATAAAGTCAGCCCGCGCTTGTTTTATGTTACTGAAAGGATTGGTTAGAATTTAATACCGAAAGCGAGGCCCGTTCTAATGCCAAAGCCGCCAAAAGCGCCAGTATCGAAATCATCTTCGGTGCCGCTGGTAACTTTTATGTTGCCCTTGTTGTAGCTTGGCCCAAAAAACGCATCAATTACAAAACGGTCCCCTAACACCCATTGGTTACCAATTAGTAAGCCACCGCCAAAAGTATTGTAAGTTGCTTTTCCTTCGGTACCTTCCATCTCAACTTTGTCGGCGGTTAACTTAAACGACTGGTAACGTAAAAAAGGCGCCAGATAAAATCCTTCCGGAGCTTCTTTCGATTTCGATAAGTATTTTCTGAACTCCGGAGTTACACCAAACCCTTTAAAAGAAGTACCTTCTATCGAGAAGCCAGTGTAGAACAGACCCAACTGGGCACTCTTGTCTTCTGAAATACTTCTTTCATAAAATACTGATCCTGTACGGACAATAGGACTGAATACATTTACTTTAAACACATTAGTTTGTGCTTGTGCGGTTCCAGAAGCAATTGCTGCAATTGCGAACAGGATAAGAAATACTTTTTTCATAGTTTTTGAACATTTAATAGTGATTTAATGAAATCCTGCAAAGTTAATTCTATGCCAAAATCTTTATATAGATTATTACAGATTGAAATAATTTTCTATTTAATTGAATAATTTTGCACTATATGTCATAAGCAGCATAATTTACCCTCGACACTAGAATTGGCCAAAAACCTTTGGAAGGCGCTTTTTATTAGAATAATTAGTGGAGTAGTTTCAGGGAAATTGCACCGGTTAATACAGGATTTATTTTTAAGCTTCAGAAAATAAGTTGGGTCATTAGTTGCAACCTCAAAATAGGCGTACACCTTTTTGCTCCTGTAGCTGCTGCGCTTTATAAATAGTAAAAGCAAAACTGCCTGAGTTTACCCTTGGCACCTTACCCCACATTTTACCTGTGGAAGGCCATCTTCATTTGAATAATTGCTTTAAGGCAATTTAAATCCCTGTAAAGAAGTATTGCATTAAAAAAAGCAGTAGCCTTAGTTGTTGCCGAACAGGCGTAATATCTCTGCAAGGTTTTGGTTATCTCTTCTTTAAATAAAGAATATTATCTAATAAGTGTTAGTTAGGCAAAATTTTTGCAGCAGGTTATGCCCCGATACTACCAGAATATTAAATTTTAGAAGAAGGTGGTGATTTAAGGATATAACTACTATTTTTGCACCAAATTTAGTAGAAATGCTACTATTAATAGGCTTCAGGTGCGCATGTAGGTAATTGCTAATAAATCAGACAATTAGCTGCCAGGTAGTACTTTTTAAATGTAAATGAACTTTGTAAGGCTGTGAATGTTAGCATTACAGTAGCAAAGGAGAAATAGAAAACTAGTTCTAAGATAACAGAATGAGCACGAACCAAGACAACAACCAGCGTTATTCGAGAGAGGAACTTGCAGAGTTTGAGAACATTATTCTTGAAAAACTGACAAACGCCCGAAAGGAAGTTACCTTTATTAAAGAAACACTCAGCCGCCGCAACGACTCAGGAACCGACAACACGGCTTCTCCAACCAAAGTGTTGGAAGATGGCGCAGACACAGCTGAGAAAGAAAGCATGAACCAGCTGGCATCGCG
>NZ_VRTY01000171.1 GCF_008017455.1 Pontibacter qinzhouensis
AAACCATAATAGTGTTATGTGGCACAGCCCGTAAGGGCCGCTTCCAGCAGCTTATCCAGCATAACAAGGATTGAAACTGTGCGCGCATGCGACATGGGCCACAAACGAGCGATCTTCCAGCAGCTTATCCAGCATAACAAGGATTGAAACAGATCAAGATTGACGAAGGGGCACTCAATAAGCGAACTTCCAGCAGCTTATCCAGCATAACAAGGATTGAAACTGAAACTATACCCTAAAACAGAAGAAATTAAAGGCGACTTCCAGCAGCTTATCCAGCATAACAAGGATTGAAACCTGTCAGATAAGCGAAGTCCTGATCGTTATAGTGAACTTCCAGCAGCTTATCCAGCATAACAAGGATTGAAACTTTTTCCATCGACACAGCCAAACCCAGGCATGGTTTCTTCCAGCAGCTTATCCAGCATAACAAGGATTGAAACTACTCTATTCTGGGCTTTTTGCCATCCACATACACCAGCTTCCAGCAGCTTATCCAGCATAACAAGGATTGAAACGTGAAAATGCCTTTCAAAAACTAAAAAAACATCTACCTTCCAGCAGCTTATCCAGCATAACAAGGATTGAAACTGGAATTGGACCAGACAAGGGATTATATCAGAGTTCTCTTCCAGCAGCTTATCCAGCATAACAAGGATTGAAACTCAGGGATATCTATATTACCGACACTGCATTGTACCCTTCCAGCAGCTTATCCAGCATAACAAGGATTGAAACGCCAAGCTTCATCACTCTGGAAGTCAGGCACCGTAAACTTCCAGCAGCTTATCCAGCATAACAAGGATTGAAACGATAATACCGCTTCGTGCGCCTGGGGGTCATTACTACTTCCAGCAGCTTATCCAGCATAACAAGGATTGAAACCTTCTAAGGGTTTAGAGGCTTCCTTGAGGAACCTGGACTTCCAGCAGCTTATCCAGCATAACAAGGATTGAAACAGAATACTTTCCGGGACCTGGCAGCGCTCTACTACCCTTCCAGCAGCTTATCCAGCATAACAAGGATTGAAACTGCCTTTTGGAGGGGGCGGTGGTGCTGCCCCAGTGACTTCCAGCAGCTTATCCAGCATAACAAGGATTGAAACAGGCAGACGGCTGCAGGATTGAAAAAGGGCGGGTATCTTCCAGCAGCTTATCCAGCATAACAAGGATTGAAACTGACGGATTCTGCCTTAGAGTTCAACATCAACGACCCTTCCAGCAGCTTATCCAGCATAACAAGGATTGAAACGCAACGCCAGATGTAGAGCTAGGGGGCATCTTTGCACTTCCAGCAGCTTATCCAGCATAACAAGGATTGAAACTAACTTTCCAAATACCTCTAATGCTATCACCTGAAACTTCCAGCAGCTTATCCAGCATAACAAGGATTGAAACTCCATCTCCCGTTCTTTGACCTTCCCGAACATATCCACTTCCAGCAGCTTATCCAGCATAACAAGGATTGAAACTTAAAATAAGCGGGTTCATACTTCAGTATAAAGGCCCTTCCAGCAGCTTATCCAGCATAACAAGGATTGAAACAAGACAGCAAAGAAGAGGACGATGAAAAACACGTTCCTTCCAGCAGCTTATCCAGCATAACAAGGATTGAAACCTGCGACTGCCTGAAGTCCCAAAAGATCATCAAAGACTTCCAGCAGCTTATCCAGCATAACAAGGATTGAAACCACAGCCCCTAATGTGCTACTTCCTAATCTTCCCCCCTTCCAGCAGCTTATCCAGCATAACAAGGATTGAAACCTAATGGAATCACTAGAAACCAAAATAGGCGTGATACTTCCAGCAGCTTATCCAGCATAACAAGGATTGAAACCTGCTTCGGATCATGCTGCTTTTCTTTTCGGGTATACTTCCAGCAGCTTATCCAGCATAACAAGGATTGAAACTTTGTCCTGAGCCGTTGGTGTAGGTTTTGCCAATCCCCTTCCAGCAGCTTATCCAGCATAACAAGGATTGAAACTCCAGCCTTACTTCTATCTTCAGGCGGTCATAGTTGCTTCCAGCAGCTTATCCAGCATAACAAGGATTGAAACGAAAAGAACAGCTTGCTATTCAAAAGGCACTAGGCGCTTCCAGCAGCTTATCCAGCATAACAAGGATTGAAACAGCCGGTAGAAGTAGCCATAGCCGAAATGTCTGCCTCTTCCAGCAGCTTATCCAGCATAACAAGGATTGAAACGTAGTCTTCAGTAGTTCTCATCAATACACCACCTTACTTCCAGCAGCTTATCCAGCATAACAAGGATTGAAACATAGTGGATACCATCGAGAACAAGCGGGAAACCATTACTTCCAGCAGCTTATCCAGCATAACAAGGATTGAAACTTAGTACAGCTTGATTACGTCTTTCAAACTAACTACCTTCCAGCAGCTTATCCAGCAGAATAAGGATTGAATTAGAATGAGCGTCGCTCGCAATTACAATAAATACAACCTTACGACAGCTTATCGATTAGGATAAAGATTGAGAATTTATTACTTGCAGCGGATAAATTGCTTGACAAAATTCTTTAGCTTGATGAAGCCATTAATGCAGGGTTTAGGTTATAGTAGTTGCATAATTAAACAATTATTCTAATAAAAATACCCTTCCGATGGTAAAATGAATGTTTTGGGGCCAAGGGTAATTGAGGGGAACAGCGAAAAACCAGCATAAAAAAAACCGCCACTCCTGCAGTAGGAATGGCGGCCAAATACTAAAAAATATTAAACTTTAATAGCCAGAGGCATGGGTGCTGGTATTTTCAGCTACAGATGCAGCCTGGACGTGCAGCAACTGGTAACACTGCCGGGCAATTTCCTGCTCCTCGTTCGTCGGAACTACTAGCACCTTTACCGGTGAGCCTGCTATGTTTATTTCCCGGATGCCCTTAGCGCGTATCTTGTTCTTTTCCAGATCAAACTGAATACCCAAGAACTCCATTTGCTGGCAAATACGCTCCCGAATAATGGCATCGTTCTCGCCTACACCTGCCGTGAAAATAAGGGCATCGAGGCCGTTCAGAACGGCAGCGTAGGCACCAATGTATTTCTTGATGCGGTAGGCATAGAGGTCATAGGCAAGCGAGGCGTTTTTATCGCCTTCATCCATAGCCTTTATAATGTCGCGCATATCGGAGAAGCCGGTGAGGCCCTGCATGCCACTGCGTTTGTTCAGCAGCGTGTTTACCTGGTCTGGGTCGTATCCCAATTGATTAACCAAGTGGAAGATTACAGAGGGGTCTATATCGCCGGAGCGGGTGCCCATGATGAGGCCACTGAGCGGACCGAAGCCCATACTCGTGTCTACAGACTTGCCTGCGTCTACGGCTGCCATGCTGCAGCCATTGCCCAGGTGAATGGTAATAATCTTGGCATCCGGTTTATCGAGGTACTCCAGCGCCTGCTCCGACACATATTTATGGCTGGTGCCATGGAACCCGTACGCCCTGATGCCCTGGTCGGTGTAGTAGGAATTTGGAATGGCGTAGCGAAATGCCTTTTCGGGCATAGTCTGGTGAAAAGCAGTATCGAAAACCGCCACTTGCTTGGCATTGGTAAAGATATGCTCTGCCACCTCAATGCCCATGTAGTTCGACGGGTTGTGGAGCGGGGCCAGCGGGAACAGCTTTTTTATTTCGGCCTTCACCTCCTGCGTTACTACCGTGGTGGCGGCAAAGCTCTCGCCTCCGTGTACCACCCGGTGCCCTACTACCTCAATCTCGGCAGGGTCCTGAATAACACCAATTTTACTGTCGGTCAGCAACTGTACCACTTCGTGCAGGCCCGCCTCATGGTCAGGCAAATCCAGTATCAGTTGTTTTACTTCTTCGTGGTCGCCCAGGTGTACTTTATGTGTGATAACAGAATTTTCGAGGCCAATGCGCTCTACCAAACCACTGCAAACGGGCTGGTTAAAGGGCATTCTGAACAGCTGGTATTTAATGGAGCTGCTACCGGAGTTAACTACAAAAATATTCATGTGCGTTGAGGTGCTAATTTGTGGCAAGTAAAGTTGCTTTTTCTGTTTGGGCAGGCTGTTTTTCCTGGCTCTGAATGGCGGTAATCACCACGGTGTTAAAGATGTCTTCAACGGTGCAGCCACGGCTCAGGTCGTTTACAGGCTTGTTGAGCCCCTGCAGCATCGGTCCGATAGCCAAAGCGCCGGTTTCGCGTTGCACGGCTTTGTAGGTGTTGTTGCCAGTGTTCAGGTCCGGGAAAATAAGTACGCTGGCACGGCCGGCTACCTCTGAGTTTGGCAGTTTCTGTTTACCTGTTACAGGGTCTACGGCAGCATCGTACTGTATCGGGCCTTCTACTTTCAGGTCTGGTCGTTTCTGTTTCACGAGCTCAGTGGCCTTACGTACTTTGTCTACGTCTGCGCCTTCTCCCGATGTTCCGGATGAATAAGACAGCATGGCAACCCGTGGCTCAATGCCAAAGCGCTGGCTGCTATCGGCAGATGAAATGGCTATTTCGGCCAGCTGCTCGGCTGTTGGGTTCGGGTTCACGGCACAGTCGCCGAAAACAGATACCCGGTCCGGGAGGCACATAAAGAACACCGACGATACCACCGAAACATCGGGTTTGGTTTTGATAAACTGCAGGGCAGGGCGGATGGTGTGCAGCGTAGTGTGCACCGCTCCGGATACCATACCGTCTGCATGGCCTTTGTACACCATCATGGTGCCGAAATAAGACACATCCGACATCATATCAGAAGCCATCTGGTACTGCAGGCCTTTGCTCTTACGCAGCTCCAGCAGGGTATACACGTAATCCTCAAAATGCTCCGATTTCAGCGGATCGACAATGTTTATTTTGCTCAGGTCCAGGTTCAGGCTTAGGCGTTTTACCGAAGCGGCTATCTCCAGGGTATCGCCTAAAATAGTCAGGTTCACAATGTCCTGGTTTATGAGGCGCGCGGCAGCTCTTAAAATACGGTCGTCGTTGCCTTCTGGCAGTACAATGTGTTTTTTTGTGCTTTTGGCCCATTTCACGAGCTGGTACTGGAACATGTGCGGGGTCATGCCTTCTGATTTATAGGTCACGAGCCGCTCATCCAGCGCCTGCAGGTTCACGTACTTTTTAAACGTGTTGATGGCCAGCTGAATTTTCTTGTTGTTATCGGGCGTAATCCGCGATTTAATATTACCTACCATAGTGGCGGTGTGGAAAGAACCGAACTTGACGGAGATAATCGGAACCACCATCTGCAATCCGTCAATAAGGCGCACAATGGGTTCGTCTGGCTCAAACTTACCAGTAAGCACAATACCGGCCACTTTCGGGTAGTTCACCGACATGTTGGCCTGCAGCGCGCTCAGAATAATATCGCCACGGTCGCCGGGAGTTACAATAAGTACGTTTTCTTTAATGTGGTTGAGAAAGTTCGGCACCTGCATGGCACCCATAATAAAATGGTCGGCCTGGTTCGAGAGTTGCTGCTCGCCAAACATCAGCTTGCCGCCTAGTATCTCATGCACTTCCTTCATAGTAGGGCTTTTCAGGTCCTTATCTTCCGGAATCACACCCAGAATGATATTGGGGCTCAGGTAGTTCTCCAGGAGCCGTTGCACTTCAAAGGCCTGCTCGGGCTTCACCTTATTGGCAATTACGGCCAGCACCTGCACCTCGCGCGCCCTGAAATTGCGCTTAATGGTTTTTACAGCCGTTAAAATCTGCTCGTTGGTCTTCTCCTCGCCCGATACCACAATAATAACCGGAGCGCCCAGGTTTTTGGCAATGGTGACGTTGGCATCAAATTCAAAAGCTGTGCCTTCGCCCAGAAAGTCGCTGCCTTCTATTACCGTAAAATCGTAATTCTCTTCGAGCTTTTTAAATTTGCTGATAATCGTGTCGATGATCTCGCCCTGGTTGCCAGCCTCTATTAGTTGCTGCGCCTGCCGTTGGGTATAGGCGTAGGTGTCGTTGTAGCTAACGGGTAAGCCGAAGTGGCTGATAATGGTTTCTATGTGTGAATCCTTCTCCTGCTCAGCATCATAGTTTATGATCGGCTTGAAATACCCGATTTTCTGAGCTTTTCCTAACAAGACATGTATAAGGCCCAGCGCCACAATAGACTTCCCGCTATAGGGTTCAGCAGTGGCTATAAATATTGTTTTTGTCATATTAATTAGACTTTGAGGCAAATATAAAGCCGGCAGTTTCTCTGGCGAATGATAAAAGTCATTCTATAACCAGACATTTCTACTTTAAACTGACTCTTATCCGGCAGGTTACAATTTTAGAATTTAAAATCCTAAAGCAGGCTCTACCAAATTTTGTTCTATGCAAAAGTTTATATCAGAAACAATACATGCTGCATAACAGAATAGGTTCAGGATATCTGCCAACTTTAACACTGACTCAGGTAAATTATTTGAATGAAAGTGGCCTCCAGAAGGTTTTTTGAGGTTTTTATGCCAAGGGTCCCCTTCACATGTAAAAGGCCCGT
>NZ_VRTY01000172.1 GCF_008017455.1 Pontibacter qinzhouensis
ATGGCTTTTGTACAGGCCCTTGGCCCCGCAGGGCCCGCAACTTCGGAACGAAGTCTAGTGGGCTATACTTTATACCAAAATCACGCCTCCAGGGTTAACCTTTTATGGCCGGGACGGACAAGGCGAGCCCTAGGCTCGCCTTGTTAATGAGAACATCCAGTAGTGATTGATAATTAGTGAATCAAAGAATAACAAAACTACTACCATTGCCACCAGCGCTTCTTCTTAGCTTCAACTTCTTGGGGCTGCTCCTGGCTCTGTTGGGCTAAAAGCTTTCCAGCATTCAGATGCTGGTCACGCTTGAATATTTCTTGTTCCTGGCTCCACTTATCATGAAGCCGCTCCAGTTCCTTTTGTTTTTCCTCCCTGTATTCTGTAAACTGCCTCTCCAGACGTTCTATTTGTTGTTGCTGACTAGCTATTAATTTATCTTTTTCTTCAAGTCTTACCAGAAGGATTTCTGCTTGAATAACTTGATGCTTGTTATCATGTTTGTTATCACTGTTATCATTCGTGTTATCAATGATAACAGATTTGTTATCAAAAGAATACACTCCATTGACAAAGGAAGAACTAATAAGCAGGCCATTTACTTCTTTTTTAACATGCTCTTTAGCAGACACTTTCTTTGAAAGACGGCGAATAGTTATTTCTGATTTACCTGAACGGGCCGCAGCTTCAGCTAAAGTAATATAATCATCAATGTTATCAGATTTATTCATTTTGAGGTAAAATGATATCACGTGTTATCATCATGATAACAACACAAAAGTAGTAAAGTAGACAACTAATAGGTAACAAAAACAGGCATAAATAGCATTGAATTGCTCATAATATGCACACATTAGTACAACAAGATGTAACTTATAAAAACTCGTTTTTACCTGTGCCTAATAACTTGCTAAACATCGGAAAAGGGTATTCAATTAACCAATCTACAGCCCTTCATAGTCTTTCAAAACTTGTTGTTTAACAAAAAATCGATTTTAAGCCTCTATAAGCGCGGCAAATACTTCAGAGGTGTAGAACCATTCTTTTCTCTTGATCTTCTTTCTAATGGCAGGATATGACCTAACTAGGCCTAAAATTATGCTTGATGCTACCTGCATTTGATATAATTCAAGATTTCGCGCGCGCCCCCCAGTGCTCTTTTTTCCCTTTTGTTGTTTTTGCTTTTTTTCTGTCTGTGGTGTTGTTCCATCTGCCAATTTATTGAGTTCCCTAAACGCCTTACGCGCGCATGCGCGAAACACAACTTTGTGATATTTGTATCTATTTGTCTTATTTGCAGTGTCCATAAGAGTTTGATTATCAGATAAATGGACGAGCTAAAGGAAAGGTTTTATCAGTCAAAAGGAAAGGTTTTATCAGTGAAAGGAAAGGTTTTATCAGTGAAAGGGAAGGTTTTATCAGTCAAAAGGAAAGGTTTTATCAGTGGGAATATAATATTTAAGGAAAGATTTTCTTTATTTTCTTTCTTTTCAATATATTTGGTTAAACTTGAATAATATGACTCCTAAAATCGCAGCTGTTGAAATAAGACAGCATAATGCTATCACTACGGCCCGCTATGAAATGACAGCCTGTGAGATGGATATTGTTTTCTACTTGCTGTCTTTAATTAAGAAAGAAGATGAAAGAGGAATCATGTATCAGGTTAAGGTTAAAGACATGATGGCAATCACAGGTCGAGAGTGGCACTATAATCAATTTTTAGAAGCGACTTCTAACTTAAGAAGCCGGGAGTACATCATTGAAGATGAGAAAAGAGTACTTCAGGTAGGACTATTAGCCTCAGCTGAGTATATCAAAGGAGAAGGAGTTATAGAGCTGGAGGTGTCAGAGAAAGTCCGACCGTATCTGATAGACTTAAAAAGCAATTTTACCAGTTTCAGGTTACATGCTGCATTTAGCCTAACAAGCAAATATGCTAAACGCATCTATCAAATAGCCTCACAATGGAAAGATATAGGGGAGAGTAAAACCTTTTTGATTCACGATTTTAAAGTGATGCTGATGCTGAAAGATCCCAAAGGTAAGGAGCCTGAGCAGTATACTAAGCTATCGATGTTTAAGAAGTTTGTGTTGGATACTGCAGTAAACCAGATCAATGCACATACAGACCTTAAGATTAGCTATGAACTGATAAAAAAAGGCCGCTCCTATCAGAGTATAAGGTTTTATATTAATATCCAAGCTCCGAATCAATTACCTCTCCCCTTTGATCAGCCTATTGAAAATGCACGACATCAGCACGCCCAGCAGATCCTGGAAGACTTGGGTGTTAAAGATGCGAAGCTCGTTCAGCAGATACTTACAGACGAGAAGCTCATTGACAGCTTGTTCAAATTTAACTATGACCTTAAGACAGGCAGAGCAAAAGCAAATAAGAACCCTGCCGGCTTACTGCTCAAAGTACTGGGCTTGCGTTAGATAAGTTAAGAGGTAGTAACAAAAGGGAAGAAAGAGTAACTTTACTCCTCCAATTCGTAAATTTAGATCTATGACACAGCGTACCTATCGTATATTGCTTACACCGGAGGAAGAGGGCGGCTTCAGCGTGAGCGTGCCAACTCTTCCTGGCTGCTTCACCCAGGGCGAGACCATAGAGGAGGCCATTGAAATGGCCAGGGAGGCCATCAGCCTGTATGTCGAAAGCCTGGAGGCGGATGGAGAGCCTGTTCCGGATGACAGCAGGAGCCTGGAGTATTCCCTGACCCTGGCTTCCTGATGGGCATGAAGTCATACACTCCCAAGGAAATTGTCGCTCTACTGCTGGCGCGCGGCTTTGAGTTTGCCCGTGCCAAGGGAAGTCACCAGATTTACGTTAATCGTCAGAGCGGCAAGCGTACTGTCGTTCCCATGCACAGCAAGGATCTGAAGAAGGGAACCCTGCATGGTATTCTGAAGCAAGCCGGTATTGACCCGGATGAGCTTAATTAGGCACATAGAATTACAAAATCATGGCCATGTTCCATCTCCTTCCGGAGAGCTGATCACCGGCAGCATCCGAGAGTTCTGACACCTGGTGCTGGCACTCCCCTTATGGCCTCCAAACAGGACATTCCCCAGAAAGTGCCCTATTTAACATAAGAGTAGTTATCAGAAAAACCGCCCCCAGAAGCTGGAATCGCACTCCTTGTTTTTGGTACTTTCACGGGAGCTGAAACTTGCAAATAGCGGAGAAATGTATTTTAAATTATATATTAATGGCTATACAGGTTATTTATCAAAAAAGCTTTTAAAACGTCAATAGCAGTGACTTTCACAACATTAATATATAGCTTATACTGGATAAAATATTAAATATATGAAAGAATTATTGTTAAAATATTGCCCTTTTATATACAAGCTCTTGGAAAAAGATAGAAAAGTCTGGAAAAGAGTCGAGAAATTTCAGTCAAGGTTTGAAAATCTCACAAGTAACGGCAATCCTAATCAAAATATTCCTATTCATTGCATCTATGACTGGATGGCTTTAGCAGAATTAGGTAACAAGCAGGCTATAGACTTTTTAAAATTTATAGATACAACTGCTATAAAAGCCACTGAACAACTAAGTGAAAAATTTAGCAATGCAGTAAAAGAAATAGTAAGTGAGATTATTAAGGCATTTGATACAGATCTGTCCATAAGTAATAATCCAGCTTATTTAAACTACATAGGTGAGTTGGTTGGGCTACAAGCAATTACAAACCCAGGAAATAAAAAATTTGAACTCCTTGAAAGAGAATACAAATTACCTAATAATTTAAGTGCAGACTTTTACTTTCTAGACCTAGAAACCTCAAAAACAATACTTGTAGATTTTGTAAGTATTCACAATATAAAACCAGAACGAGTCGGAAGTCCTGATAATTTAAAGTTCCTCCTTTTAAACCGGATCAATAAAAAGCTAGAAAGTAAAACAATTAATTTAACTAAGAAAGAAAATAAAGTAGTATTAGAAGGCGGGCAAGAAATAAACTTTGCAATACTTCCAATTCTATGGAATGAACTTGCCGACTTAAAATTATATTCTGAAGTCTTCAGAGAACTGGATAAAAACTATCTAGATATTCTTCCATGCTGTTCCTTAGTACCGTCAGTAAACGAAAATGGAGATTATGAATTCGAGTTTAAAACTTTGAGTAGTATCTATGAATTCTACTCAATTAACTGAAAACATAACAGTACCCAAACCATGTGCATATGTGACCCATGCTGAAGCTGCGGGCTACGCATGGCATAAGTGTGTTAGTCCTGTTTACATAACATTAGCCTACAACAGGTAATATGTTCAATAGAGACCGTTTCTGGGATGGGTGCAATTCCGGATAGATAAGGGGGAGGGTGGCACTATGTTTATTTAGGATAAGAAAGCATGAAAATATATATTTAATATCTTTAATGAATTAAAAGGATATAAGATGCAGCTCAAGAAAGGTACACTATTTCTCATCGCTTTACTTTCTTTCTTTGTTAACCCTACTGAGAGCCTTGCTCAGATTATAAAGGGCCTTTCTTTTGGAAAGAACTATACAGCTGAACGAATAGCAGAAATATACTATGATAAGGACATTGACATAGAAGTTTTATATAATACTTGGTATAGAATAAAAGTGCCCCTCTCAGAAATAAAGTATCACTATCTGCTCATAGAGTTAGTGGACTACACTGAACAAAACGGAGGAAAATTGAATCGGGTGCTCTTGTCAAAGGTGCCACTTGAGGAGACAGACAAGCTGTTTTCAAAGTCCCTGTCCCTCTATGGGCAACCAAGCAATGGTTGGGAAGAGATTTCTGACTTCATACACCCTTCAGGGAGACGAATCGTGGATTATAGCAAAGTACTTATTTATGAAGATAAGTTCACAAAGGGAGATGGAATAGTAGTACAAATACATGCTAGAGACATGGATGGACTACATTCTTTTGAAATTCAATATCACAAGTCTATAGAGTCTATTAACTTGCCAACACCATATGGTGGCAACAGATGGAAAGTTTACAAAAAGCACGGTAGAACTATAACCGTGCATTAATTCCGGCTCCTCAGCTTTTGCGGCTCCCATATAACATGCCGCAACCTGTTTCACATTGAAACAGAACCACCAGTAAATGCCTTAAACAACCTTTTCCTAGCTGCGCGTCAGCGAGCTGAGCCACCCTTTGCGCGTGGGACATAAAGTGCTGTCACCTGCCCAGCCCCCTGCTCTTGCGCTGCTGGCGTGGCTCCTCCAGCCCTAGCGCCTTCCTCAGTTCCTGGAGGATGGTTTTGGCAAGCTCCCGCACCAGGTCTGCCGCCTTTTTCCGCAGTTCTTTGTAGAGGGATGCCTCCGGACTCAGCTCCACGCCCCACCGTTGCTGTATCTCCTGGTTGAAAATCCTTGTGATTTCCCCCGCTATGTGGTTTCGGGTTTCCTCCGAGTCATGCTTTTGGTGCCGCTCGTAATCCTCTCGGGTGGCTTTGCTGCTGTCTTCCAGTTGATAGATCCCCCGGTAGTATGCCTCTGCACCCTGCTTTAGATGCGTATCTGCCAGCTTCCGGACTTCCTCCTGAAAGAGCGTATTGGCAGCCTCCCGGATGGCTGCAGGGGCTTTCAACAGGGCGTAAGAGGAATCAAGGGTAATGCCGGCCTTGCCGGCCTGTAGGAGCTGCGCGGCGATACTTTGGGTGGCTTCTCTGTGCCTGGCTGCCTCTTGCTCGGCCTTGTGCTGGCTGGCCTGCGCATGCCGCACCTGATCGGTCCGGCGCTTGAGCTCGATGGCCGTGTCCGTTTTCTCCCTGGAGACGAATTTAAAGCGCTCCTGCACCTTTTCCTCGTAGCGGGCAGGGTTTATCCTGTCCAAAGCCGTGAGCTTCGGCAGATCGCTTAAAACAGCTTTCTGCGCCTGCTGCTGTTGCCCCAGGTACCAGCCCTCCGAGTTGTGGACGGCCTTGCTGCCCCGTACGCCCCGGGAGAGCCCGAAAGGCTCCATCGCTTTCGCGTAGCGGTCCTGGCGCTCGCTCATGTCCTTTCTGTTGCCCAGCAGCTTCTTGGCCGTCAGCTTGCCCTCCACCAGTGGCACCACCACCGCATGCAGGTGCGGGGTCTTCTCGTCCAGGTGCAGTGCCAGGCGCACCACGTTCTCTTTCCCGAACTCCTGGGTGACGAACTGGTAGTTGGCCTTCAGCCAGCCCTGCAGCTTCTCCGGATCTGCCTCGATAGCCTTCATGTCCTCGTGCGTGCCGGTGAAGACCAGCGAGAGCGCCCGCACCGCGTCCTTCCGGATGGCGGTGGTGCCGGTGTAGCCTTCGGCGATCCTGTCGGAGATGGCCGTGTGCAGCGGTTTGCTGCAGTGATCGGTCACGGCAAAGGACTGGTTGAGCTGCCGCCGCGCCGGGTCGGCGTTCTGGAAGGTGTGCTCCTGGCCCTCCTTGCGGTCGATGTGGTCTCCGAGGCCTGCTCCG
>NZ_VRTY01000173.1 GCF_008017455.1 Pontibacter qinzhouensis
TTAATAAGTTTAAAGTTTAGCTGTTTGTGTTGTAATAAATTGTTTGTGTAATGACTAAATGTTTTAGATTAGGTTTTAGTTCTTTATTAGTTTGCAATATCTATTTTTTCTGCAATTTATGAATAAAATATAACCTTTATTTTCAAAAATTCGACTAACAACTTAAAAAAGAAGCCATTATTAACTATTTAACTAGCGTAAGTAAGTGCTCATAATATGGCTCTACAAATCTAACTAATTTCAAAAAAGGATGCAAAACGAAATTTAAGATACCTCTTTCCCCGTCTTCTGCTATAATGATTCAAGTACAGTCTTAAATGCATAAATAAAAATGATAAATATCTTAAAAAATACAGCCGCTTGAGGTTTTTAAAGAGCAAACACTGTAACTACATCCAAAATATAAGCATTTTTTTGATTTAAGGTGTATCCTGAACGTTTAATACACTTAAATAAGGTAAATCACCACTCGTAAGTCAGCATCAAAGGTTTAAATATAATAATTGATGTTGCAACTTGTTTATTAGTTTAGCGTTTTTTTGCCTGATTCCAGTAATAATCCATCTCTTTCAGGCTCATGTGCTGTAATTTCTTGCCGTCTTTTGCGGCTTCTGTTTCCAGGTAATTAAAGCGGTCTATAAACTTCAGGTTTGTTCGCTCTAGGGCCTCCTCCGGGTTGATGTCTACGAAACGGGCAAAATTGATAAGCGAGAATAATAGATCGCCGAACTCTCCGGCTGCTTTACGCTGGTCTATAGCTGTACCTTCTGCGACATTAAACTCCGACTCAAACTCTGAGAGTTCTTCCTGCACCTTTTCCCATACCTGTGTACGTTCCTCCCAGTCAAAACCTGCCCCGCGGGCTTTTTCTTGTATGCGCATAGCCTTCACAAGTGCCGGTAGCGAGCTTGGTACGCCTCCGAGTACCGATTTGTTTCCTTCTTTTAATTTCAACTGCTCCCAGTTCCGCTTAACCTCCTCTTCTGTATGAACTTCGGTGTCTCCATAAATATGCGGATGCCTGAAAATAAGTTTCTCGCAAAGTGTGTTCAGAACATCGGCTATATCGAAGCTTTGTTGCTCAGAGGCTATTTTAGCATAGAACACCATATGCAGCATAATATCGCCTATCTCCTTTTTGATTTCTGGCATATCGTTCCGGATGATAGCATCTGAAAGTTCGTAGGTTTCCTCAATCGTCAGGTGGCGCAGACTTTCTATAGTTTGTTTTTTATCCCAGGGGCATTTTTCGCGTAGCTCCTCCATAATATCCAGCAGCCGGTTAAAGGCTTCCAGTTGCTTTCCGCGGGGGCTATCTTCAAAAAAAGTCTTTTTCATGGGGTAAAGGTACTAAATTGAATGGCCAACTTTTTAGCTTCAGGGCCTGCAATGTATGTTAAGTTATTGTTACTAAAACCGGCAAAAGCAGATAATTACTTCAAATTAAGGCTGCTAGCTAGTTAGCTCTCGGCAATTTTACCCTCAATATAATAAGTTTTTAGCCTACTTGTTGAAATTATTCAAATGAAAAATGCCTTCCGAAAGATTTTTGCTCTTTTTTTGCCAAGGGTTGGCCGTTGCCAGTTGCCTGATTTAGCCTCGGGTAATACTGGTAAAAGGAGCTTTTTCAGGCATTAAGTAAGCTTTATAAGTTTTATGGTCTTAAGCACGATTACCGGAACAGTTTTTGAGCACCATGGCACCTAAAGCGCTAAAGTTAGCCATTCTTGGCTTGCAGCTCTCACTGCTAACCATAAAGAGAGATGCTTTATTTAAAGAATTCAACAATTTAGCTATTAAACATTTATTACTACTTTTGCTTCCATTAAAAATATAATAACAAGTGGCTTTAATAAAATCGATTTCTGGAATTAGAGGTACTATTGGAGGGAAAGCAGGCGATGGCCTTACTCCGGTAGATGTGGTGAAATTTGCTGCTGCCTATGGCACCTGGGTACTGCAAACAACAAACAACAACACGATCGTTATCGGCCGCGATGCGCGCTTGTCTGGCGATATGGTAAACAAGCTGGTATGCGCTACCTTGCAAGGCCTGGGCATACATGTTATTGATGTCGGGCTCTCTACAACACCTACCGTAGAAATGGCAGTGCCAGACAAAAAAGCAGGTGGCGGCATTATTTTAACAGCCAGCCACAACCCGAAACAGTGGAATGCCCTGAAACTGCTGAACCAGCATGGCGAGTTTATTTCGGATGCCGAAGGCAAACTGGTGCTGGAGCTTGCTGAGCAGGAAGCCTTTAATTTTGCCCAGGTAAATGACCTTGGTACCTACAAGCAAACCGATAAAGCGCTTAAAAAACATATTAAAGCCATTCTGAACCTCCCTTTGGTAGATGCTAAGGCAATTGCAGCAAAAGACTTCCGGGTGGCGATAGACTGCGTTAACTCTAGCGGAGGCATAGCAGTACCTATGCTGCTGGAGGCGCTGGGTGTAACCAAAATCGAAAAGCTGTTCTGCGAACCCGATGGTAACTTTGCCCATAACCCGGAGCCGTTGCCAGAGAACCTGCGCGAAATCTCTAAAGTAATTGAAAAAGGCAAATTTGACCTGGGCATAGTAGTAGACCCAGATGTAGACCGTTTGGCGCTGGTAAGCGAAGACGGCAGCATGTTTGGCGAAGAGTACACACTCGTAGCTGTAGCAGATTATGTGCTGAAGAACACAGTAGGCAACACGGTATCGAACCTGTCGTCTACGAGGGCACTCCGCGATGTAACCGAGAAAGCCGGCGGTACTTATTATGCAGCGGCAGTAGGAGAGGTAAACGTGGTGAACATGATGAAGGCTCAGAACGCTATTATAGGTGGTGAGGGTAACGGCGGTATTATTTACCCTGAATTGCACTACGGCCGCGACGCGCTGGTGGGCATAGCGCTTTTCCTGACACACCTGGCAAAAGCTGGCATGAGCATGACTCGTTTAAGAAACTCCTACCCGAGCTACTACATCTCTAAAAATAAAATAGAACTCACGCCCGAGGTAGATGTAGATAATGTGCTGGTGCAAATGCAGCACCGCTACGCCAAACAACCGATTAACACCATAGACGGTGTAAAAATTGAGTTTGGGAAAGAATGGGTGCACCTGCGCAAATCAAACACCGAACCTATTATCAGAATATACGCTGAGTCTGATAGCAATGCAACAGCCGAGCACCTGGCAAACAAAATTATAGCTGATATAAAAGAGATTATCTCTGAGAAAGTATAATGTGTTGTTGTAAAAACATACTACCACACGCTTAACTGGTTGCGCCAGGTGCAGAGACAATAAGAAGTCTGCTGCACCTGGCGCAACTTTTTTATGTAAGTTTGTGGTTCGATAAATAAGAACAATTAAATAAAGTACTTATATGCGTGTTTATTTAGATAATGCTGCTACCACTCCCCTCGATAAAGAAGTGTTTGATGCCATGGCTCCCTATATGCTGGAGCACTTTGGCAATCCCTCGTCTATACACGGGCACGGGCGGGAGGTAAGGGCTGCCATCGAGAAAGCGCGTAAAACCATAGCGGGCTTGTTGCATACATCACCCGCTGAAATATTTTTTACCTCTGGCGGCACCGAAGCCGATAATACGGCTATTGTGTGTACTATTCGCGCTTTAGGCATTAAACATGCCATTACTTCTCAGTTGGAGCACCACGCGGTGCTGCACACGTTGCAAATGCTGGAGAAGAAGGGGGAGCTAACCTTAAATTACCTGCGCCACAATGCACAAGGCGTACTCGACCTGGAGCACCTGGAAGAACTGCTGGCACAGAATCCGCAAACGCTTGTCTCGGTCATGCATGCCAACAACGAAATAGGCAACCTGAACGATGTGGAGGCGATAGGTGCGATCTGCAAAAAACATAACGCTGTATTCCATGCTGATACGGTGCAGACAATGGGCCACTACCGCCACGACCTGCAAAAGCTGAACGCCAACTTTATAGTAGGCTCGGCACACAAGTTTCATGGCCCGAAAGGCGTTGGCTTTTTATATGCCGATGCGGGTATAAAAGTGCAGCCGCTTATACATGGGGGCTCGCAGGAGCGCAACATGCGGGGCGGCACCGAAAACGTGTATGGCATTATAGGCCTGGCAAAGGCGCTGGAAATAGCCTACCGCGACATGGACGAGCACCAGCAGCATATTCAGGGGCTGAAAGATCGGCTTATACATAAACTGAAGGAGCAGGTGGATGGGTTAACGTTTAATGGTTTATCAGCAGATGCAGATAAAAGTCTGTACACGGTGCTGAGCGTAAGCCTGCCGCCATCCGATATAACCGAGATGCTGCTCTTCAGCCTCGACATAAATAAAATTTCGGCTTCGGGAGGCAGTGCCTGCAGCAGTGGCGCTAATGCCGGCTCTCATGTGCTGGAGGCGTTAGGCATAGATCCGAATCGCGGTAACATCCGTTTCTCGTTCAGCAAATACAATACGCCCGAAGAAATAGATTATGTAGCCGAAAAGCTGGCGCAACTGTATAAAAAAGTGCCGGCCTAAGTCTCTGCGCTTTCTGCTGTACGTATATAAGGCTCCTTCAGAAATGAGGGAGTTTTTTAATTTAAGAATCTGCTGCAAGATATTCCGGAATATACAATAAAAGAAGCATGAAAAGTTTAGGAGTTTTTTGTGGTGCTAATGCAGGTGCAAACAAAGCATATCAGGTAGCGGCCGTTAACCTTGGCCAACTTATGGCTGCTCAGGATATTTCTTTGGTATTCGGTGGCGGGAGAGTAGGTTTAATGGGAGCCATTGCCGATAGTGTACTGGCCGGAGGCGGCAAGGCAGTGGGCGTTATTCCGCAGAGCCTGGTAGATAGAGAGGTAGCGCACACTGGCCTTACCGAACTGCATGTGGTGCAGACCATGCACGAGCGCAAGGCTTTAATGGCCGCTCATGCCGATGCCTTTGTGGCCATGCCAGGCGGTTTCGGCACCTTCGACGAGATTTGCGAAATCATTACATGGAACCAGTTAGGCATTATTCAGAAGCCAGTCGCTTTTTTAAACGTAGGTGGCTATTACAACAAGTTTTTTGAGATGATAGCACATGCCGTGGCAGAAGGATTCATCAAGCCCATACAGCACGATACTATTATTTTAGAAGAAGATCCGGAGCTATTGCTCCAGAAACTGAAAGCCAATGCCGCTGCCACCTCTAACGACCAAGTAGATTTCAGCAGGATATAAAATGGCAGGTAATAACGCCTTGCTAAAGCCTTGACGAAAATCTAACTAAAAACCTTCTGAAGGCTATTTTCATTAGCAGAATTGCTTGTTGGTGGGGTTAAACCGGAAGATGATGAAGAGGGAAGTATAGACATTGCCAAACTTTCTAAGAATCCAATACTAAGTATATTCATCCAAAATATCTAGAATAGACCCTTGGCTAAGTTTTGACAAAAAACCTTCTGGAGGCTATTTCCATTAGAATAGTTCAGGATTTACCGTCATTTAAGACTCTCATTCACTTAATTGCTTTATAGAATAAAAAAGGAGAGCCGACGCTATGTAGTTTCGCCGGCTCTCCTTCTCATTTTTAGTATCGATACACTGTAGCTCTACAGACTCTGCAAGAGTACATTTAGTTCTTCAGCACCATTTCCTTTACTGCCTCTACCCAAAGTGGGTGCGAGTTCAGGCTTTCTACGAGCTGCCATTTCTCGCCACCCGCTTCTATAAACATCTCCCTGAACTCTTCGCCTACCTCAATAGTGGTTTCAAGACAATCGGCTACGAAAGCGGGGCTGTAGGCCAGCACTTTTTTGATTCCTTTGCCTGGCAGGTCTTTCAGAATAAAGTCGGTGTAAGGCGTAAGCCACGGGTCTTTGCCCAACCGCGATTGGAAAGCTACCGAGTATTGATCTTCGCGAATGCCAAGTGCTGCGGCTAGTAACCGGGAAGTGGCGTAGCAGGAGGCGCGGTAGCAGTATTTGTTTCGTTTATTATAGGAGTTGCAGCAGGAGCCAAGTTTGCAGTACCCATTGTCGCTGCCTTTGAGCACATGCCGCTCGGGCACCCCGTGGTAGCTGAAAACCACGTGGTCGTAATCTTCCTTGGCCATGTGCTGCCTGCCTAGCGTTGCAAAAGCGTTTATAAATCCTTCGTCGTCGCAGAACGATGAGATAAAGCTGATATTCGGAATAACCCACCAGTCTTTCACGATTTCCATTACCTTGTCCTGCACCGAGCCGGTAGAGGCCGATGCGTACTGCGGGAACAGCGGCAACACAATAATCCGGTCAACGCTTTGCTCACGCAGCTCCTCCAGGGCACTTTTAATGCTTGGGCTTTGGTAACGCATGCCAAAAGCTACGTGGTAGCCGGAGCCAAGGGAGTCCTGCAGTTTCTTTTGCA
>NZ_VRTY01000174.1 GCF_008017455.1 Pontibacter qinzhouensis
AAAAAAAAGGCGTTTAGGGACTCATAGAACGCAGCAAAATAAGAACGCTCAACAAAGCCAACTCAAAGAGTAATACAAAAGGGAAAAAATATACCCGAAAAGGAAGGAAATACGTACCTTCGCAGGAGTAAAAATTTCAAGTGAAGTATAGCCCACTAGACTTCGTTCCGAAGTCGCGGGCCCTGCGGGGCCAGGGGGCTGCAGAAAAACCAACGAAACTGCCATGGGATTCGCCGTTTACCACGCCACCAAGATGAGCGCCTCTGGAGCAGGCCTCGGGGACCACATCGACCGCAAGGAGGGCCAGGAGCACACCTTCCAGAACGCCGACCCGGCGCGGCGGCATCTCAACCAGTCCTTTGCCGTGACGGAGCACTGCAGCAAGCCGCTGCACACGGCCATCTCCGATCGGATAGACGAAGGCTACACCGGTACCACCGCCATCCGGAAGGATGCGGTACGGGCCCTCTCGCTGGTCTTCACCGGCACGCACGAGGACATGAAGGCCATCGAGGCGGATCCGGAGAAGCTGAAGAGCTGGCTGAAGGCCAACTACCAGTTCGTCACCCTGGAGTTCGGGAAGGAGAACGTGGTGCGCCTGGCGCTTCACCTGGACGAGAAGACCCCGCACCTGCACGCGGTGGTGGTGCCGCTGGTGGAGGGGAAGCTGACGGCCAAGAAGCTGCTGGGCAACAGAAAGGACATGAGCGCGCGCCAGGACCGCTACGCCAAGGCGATGGAGCCGTTCGGGCTCTCCCGAGGCGTGCGGGGCAGCAAGGCCGTCCACAACTCAGAGGGCTGGTACCTGGGGCAACAGCAGCAGGCCCAGGAGGCCGTTCTGAGCGATCTGCCGCGCCTTACGGCTTTAGACAGGATAAACCCTGTCCGCTACGAGGAAAAGGTGCAGGAGCGCTTTAAATCCGTCTCCAGGGAGAAGACGGACACAGCCATCGAGCTCAAGCGCCGGACTGATCAGGTCCGGCATGCGCAGGCCAGCCAGCACAAGGCCGAGCAAGAGGCAGCCTGGCACAGAGAAGCCACCCAAAGTATGGCGGCGCAGCTCCTGCAGGCAGGCAAGGCGGGTATTACCCTCGACTCCTCTTACGCCCTGTTGAAAGCCCCTGAGGCGATCCGGGAGGCTGCCAACGCGCTCTTCCAGGAGGAAGTCCGGAAGCTGGCGGCTACGCATCTAAAGCCGGGTGCAGAACTGTACTACCGGGGGATCTACCAACTGGAGGACAGCAGCAAAGCCACCCGAGCGGATTACGAGCGGCACCAACAGCATGACTCGGAGGAAACCCGCAGCCACATAGCGGAGGAAATCACCAGGATTTTCAACCAGGAAATACAGAAACGGTGGGGTGTGGCGCTGAGCCCGGAGGCATCCCTCTACAAAGAGCTGCGGAAAAAAGCGGCAGACCTGGTGCGGGAACTTGCTAAAACCATCCTCCAGGAACTGAGGAAGGCGCTGGGGCTGGAGGAGCCACGCCAGCAGCGCAAGAGCAGGGGGCTGGGCAGGTGACAGCACTTTATGTCCCACGCGCAAAGGGTGGCTTAATAACGCAAAACAGTTTATATGCCTAGAAATTAGCACGTTCAGTGATTAAGCTACAGTTATTGTTAAAGTCAGTAGAACAATGGGTTAATGTCTAAGCAAGTGCAAATTTAGATTAGTATTTTCTTTTGTTAGAGCAGTTTTCATATCTATACTTAAAAAGTTTTAAGCATTCTTTTTTGAAAAAAGAATGCTTAAAATAAACACAGGGAAGTATTGGAATATTGTTAAACCAAATACTGATCCAGCTGAGTTACTCTGGCTCGCACTTAGAATAAAGCCTACTATAAAATTACT
Organism: Pontibacter qinzhouensis; assembly: GCF_008017455.1. Lineage (GTDB taxonomy): Bacteria > Bacteroidota > Bacteroidia > Cytophagales > Hymenobacteraceae > Pontibacter > Pontibacter qinzhouensis. The sequence continues at coordinate 1,853 of NZ_VRTY01000174.1, forward strand.
CAAAAAAGATAATACTAAGAAGCCTAAAACAAATTGCATTGAAGTAACAGCTTTATTATATATAATTTTTGCTAAAGCAAGACCAGCAGGTAGGGACAGCCATATTGAAGCCATAAAAGTAAACATGCCTACTGCAAAACTGACTACTAGCGCTTCAAAGAATTTTTCCATATAAAGGGTGGCTGAGCTCGCTGACGTGCAGCCGATGGGCGAGGCGGAGCCGAGTATAAAGGCTGAACTTGGCTAGGCTAGAGTTTTATTTAGCACTACCCATGGCAGAAACCTAATGTCAATAAGGCAAAAAATATCCAAAAGAAGGCAGCATACAATATACCTTTTGCTGCATCTGGTTCATAAGTGCGGAAATGGAAAAACAGACCAATCAATAAAATGGGTGTCAAATAAATGATAGCCTGAATTAGATTAGCTTCAAAAACACCACTGCTACTATCCGCTTTTGTGTAGGTACTAAGACCATAAAAGAATATGATGATAATAAGTAAGACAGGGGATAATAATGCAGAAAAAAATGAAATCCAACTCATATCTTTTGGAGCAAAGTGTATAATAATCTTCGCAACTATAAAAATTGCAAATAAAAGTAGGGCAATGCCTAATGCAAAAAATGTAGTAATGGCACAGAACCCACCATCACATCCCCCACCAAAACCTATAACTGAGTCGGCAACCAAGTAGCCAACCATACAAGATAAAATTAGAGCTACTATAAACTGGGCTATTACTTTCAATATTTTAGTCTGATTACGCCTAACGGGATGGTATATACGACTTGCGAGGCTTTAGACGAAGCATGAAGTATATACAGTGTTGGATTTTATTATTGGAAAGTTGTATACTCTATTCATCATTTATAGGTGATTTCCTTTTTTTCTTGCCAGAAAACCAAAAGCTGAATGCCGACACAACTATTAACAACCAACCAGAAGTTGTAAATCCTAAACTGAATATAATTATTGTTGAAATACCTATGAGTAATGCTATTGCCTTGGTGATATAAGATAAGATACTGCTTTGATTAGCATAACTAATCACTGAAAGTAATAAGGGAATAATTACAACAGGCATTATGATTATTAACCCAAAGAAAAAACCTACCATTTCACCATAATGGTCAGATTTGTCTGCACGAGTTATTTGAGGATACAAAAGTAGTAGTAATATAAACCAGTTCTTGAAACTAATAGATATTTTAATTTGAGACTTTCTCATTCATAATTTAAAATATTATCCAACTATATGCTAAACGGAAGTCTATTCGGCTTATCTGTCGAAAACGACCAATAACCGGAACTGGACTAACGAATATACTATATATTCAAAGCAATATAAAGAAAGCCATCGACAGTTGCCGCTCCTGCCAAAGTACCAAAAGCGCACCCCCGGATTCCAGCCAATCAGGCGGGTTTCGCCTATAACGACTGTTATGTTAAATAGAAGGGGTTCTAAAGGAAATGCTATTCCGGATGAATAAGAGAAGTAGCCTAGAATGGCATGCTTGAGGCGCTTTGACAAGAACAGATTATTTAAGATAAAAGTAGTTAAAGTAAACAGATATGTATATTTTTGCGTACATTATAGTGTACATAATAATATACATATGGACGCAATCACAGCAACAGCACTTAGAAATAAAATGAAAAGTTACCTGGATAGGGTAAGCAAGACTGCTGAAACTATATTTGTAACGCGCGGCAATGAGGATGACTCTGTTGTGCTCATGCCTATGCGAGAATATAACTCTATCATGGAGACAGCCCATCTGCTGGGGTCACGAGCCAATCGCGAGGCGCTAGAGAAATCGATTGCCCAGCACAAGAGTGGGCAAGTAGTGCCTTTTACGCTACAGGGGAAGGAAGAGACGCTGAGCAGATAATATGACGGTAGCTTTTACCCAACAGGCCTGGCAAGAGTATTGCGAATGGCAGCAAGATGATATGGGTGCCATTGAGAAAATAAACGATTTAATTAAAGCTATCCAGCGGGAGCCGTTCAAAGGCATAGGCAAGCCGGAACCTCTTAAAAATGAATTGAGGGGGTATTGGTCGCGCCGCATTACTGGTGAACATCGCTTGGTGTATGCTGTGGAAGGCAAAAGAGGTGTAGACCAAAAAATGACGGTTGTCCAGTGCAAGTTCCATTACTGATAAAGTAAAGACCCGCTCAAGTACCAAAAAAACTATTCCCGACTCTAGCGAGCCTGAATGTTCGTGATCTGGAGGCTGTCTAAGAACTCTTTTTTCCCTTCTGTTTTACCAGGGCCACCAGCGTTTTTTCTTTTCAACCAAACGCGGCTCCTGCTTTAAGGCATCCGGCTGCGGTTCGGGAGTAGGCTCGTTCCTCTGTCCTTCGCCGAGCATTAACAGGCTACGCTTCAGAATCTCGATCTGCTGCTCTTTCTCTTGGGTTAACTGAGCTTGAAACTTCAATTCTAACTTCAATAGCTCTATTTCATGCAGCAGCTTATCCGGGCCTTGAGGATTGCCATCTGGCACAGGTTCTTGCATTGCTATGGCATGGGTTTGGCCTATGCCATTTTTGGATGGAATGCCAGGATTTGGCCTATTAACCATAGGGTATTTCCCCTCCAGAAAGCTTACCTCTACCAGTAGCTTCCCATCTTCGTACGTAATATATTTCTTGCTTTCAGGTAAATTACAAAGCCTTCTAATTGTCCGGACACTTTTGCCCGTGACCTCTGAGGCTTCCTGTAGATTGATGTACGGCATGGTGCTGAATTTTACTCTCCTTAGGAGGTACAAGATATGGCATGTCATTCAGCAATGCAATGGCATGGGTTTGGCAATGTCAAAATAGGGGGTGGCAGACCTGTTTTAGGTGCTTTCTGCACGGTTTAGCGGTACTTAGCCCTGATATTTGAAATCTTCCTTGGCAATATGGCGCAGTAGGCCACCGTAGGAAGTAAGTGGCTTGCCTTCTTGCTGGGCCTGTTCCTCAAGCCGCCCCAAACGGTCAGCAAAGGGCTTGAGCCGCTTCTGCTCTATCAGGTAACCCAGAAGCTTATTACAGTATAGTTCATCTCCTGGAAGTATCGCGGAAAGTAAATTGATGCAGTACCTGATAGCTTCCTGTTTGGCCTGCTCTACCTGCTTGAACTTCCGATCAGTATAAAAAATTTTGAAGGTTAGCATCCGGTCAAAATCTTCCTTGCCACGCTCCTTTTTGTCCTTTTCTAGCTTGACCCATAAATCCGATTTATTATCTTCAAAAAGGTGCTTTAGCTCCTTTTCAGCAGCAGATAAAACCCACTTCTTAAAATCCCCATACCGCTCATACTTTTTCTCTAATCCAAGCTTGTAGCGCAAATCTTCCGCAGATATCCTAAAAATACCTGTGTCATGGTACTGGCTGAACATCATGTAAAGTCGCTGGCTATGGGTATTCAGGTGCAGAATTGTTTCTAATTGATAAGCAGTAAAGCCTCGTGCCAAAGAAACCATATAAGGCATAAGTAGGAAAGAGACCTGTAACTCCCATTTTTTTGCGTCCTTGTTGTAACGCCCGTAATTGATGAAACCGACATTAAACCACTGCTTCTCGTCTTCCACCTCAAAGCTTTTGTCTCGTAAGTCCTTGAGGGCTTTACGAATACGAGCATGGTTCTTCTCACCCTCAGTTACCATCATATCAGCTAGATAAAACTGCACCTTGTAGTCAATCTCCCCAAACATATTGCGGTTGAACTCTATATCGTCCTTGTTAAGCTTGTTTTGAATATGCTTGACTACGTACAGCAGCACCCGCATCTCATACTCAGTGAAGCTGTAACGAGCTTGAGTTATTACATTAGGCTGATAAATAGTTGATTTTGATGTTTCCATATTGCTAATTTAGAGAAAATTATTAAAATCTCTAATAAATTACTCTATTATTAGCATTCGGGGTATTCAAATTCTCGTAAAAACTATGCTCAGGGGTATTCAAATTCTCGTAAAAAGGTATTCAAATTCTCGTAAAATGAGTTTTAAAAAAGCCTGTAAATATTTGTTATTCAATGCGTTATAAGCTAATAAAAAACTCCTACAAGGAAGCAACAAGTTTACTTTTATAAGTAATCCAAAAAATTAACTAAAAAAAAGGCGTTTAGGGACTCATAGAACGCAGCAAAATAAGAACGCTCAACAAAGCCAACTCAAAGAGTAATACAAAAGGGAAAAAAT
>NZ_VRTY01000175.1 GCF_008017455.1 Pontibacter qinzhouensis
GAATTTAGATTTGGTAACAGAGTCGTTCACGTTGATAGCTGGCATAGTCAGCGTACCATTTTTCATGCGCTCGTAGAGGCGGTGCACACCAGTAGTTGTTTCCTCAGAAAGGCCTTTGATGCCGGGAGCAAGCTCAGGGTACTTATCGAGTACCATGTTGGTCAGGTCGCCACCATCGTCCAGGATCATGTTCAGGGGCTGACGATCTTCACCGAAGAACAATGTCTGCTCAATACACCAGTCAAACTCCTGCTCATTCATTCCCTTCCAGGCGTAAACCGAGATACCAGCTGCTGCAATGGCAGCTGCTGCATGGTCCTGCGTAGAAAAAATGTTGCAAGACGACCAGGTAACCTCAGCACCCAGTTCCACTAATGTTTCAATCAGCACAGCCGTCTGGATGGTCATGTGCAGACAACCAGCAATACGTGCTCCGGCAAGTGGCTTGCTTGGGCCATACTCTTCCCGAATAGCCATTAAACCTGGCATCTCTGCCTCAGCTAATCTTATTTCTTTCCGGCCCCACTCGGCAAGCGAAATATCTTTTACTTTGTAAGAAAGTTGTGTATCAATCATGTTAATATGTTTTCATCTGATAACACAAAATTAAGCAAATTGTTACAGAAATCATATTAATCTCTTTGTATTCATGCAGTTTGTTGCTATTCTGCAGCCTCAGTGGCTTTTTCGCATCTGTCTGGGAGTTAAACAGATAGTAGACATCGTTCATCTTAACGTTCTAACATTGTCTTTTCTGTTCATTTGCAGCGCCTGCTCATTTACACCAAAATAAAATGGCTACCCTACTGAGTAGCCATTTTACTAGATGCAGCTAAAATCACTTAAAAAGTAGATTCTTCTAACAGCAAGCCCCTTGAGAGTTTTAGGCAAAAATTTGTTCTGAAGGCCTTTTTGATTTGAATAATTGACTTGCTGTGGCACTTAGTTATTTCTGATGGCACCTGCACCCAGGGAGTTTGTGTTGCCAGCTGGTGGGTTAACAAAACCTTGCGCGAAAACAGTAAGTATGGCGCCGTTCTCCAGCACCACATTCGGTACTGTTAGCACAACAGTGCTTGATCCAGCCAGTCTTACCTCTAAAGTGTAGGTACCTGCATCTACCGGAGTAAAAGCAGTAGCCGATTTAAATGCGCGATTCCCGAAAATAACCGGTCCGTTCTGAACAGCTATGTCTACGGCAGGGGCATCTGGCGAAAGGTGCAGAAAACGCACGTGAGCACGACCACTGGCCGGGCTCGTTAAGTCATCTTCCAGAATAAGGGGTTCGATGTTAGCTAGGGTATTAATAGCAAAAACACTATAGCTTCTGCCTGACTCCAGGTCGAGGTTGCCGTTTATAACCGTAGTAGAAGTGCCGGCAGCATTTACTTTTACATTTCTGGTGCCAGGGTTCACATTCAGGTAGCCGGTGTTGTTAGGGTAAGTAAGCGCTGTGGTGTTTACTTTAGTATCGTCAATTAATAAATCTACGGCAGGAGCGTCAGGCGAGGCATGTACGACCATTACGTTTGCATCGGGTTGCAATTCATCGTCATCGTCGCAGCTGGTAAGCGCAAAAAGGGGCAGTACTGTCAGCAAAAAAATCTTAGTCCAAATTTTCATAGTAATCAAATTAAATGAGTTGATAAATAAGTTTCAATAAGAGAACCAACTCAGAATCATATTGTTTAACATTTATTTAAAAAATTTAAACAAACCTGCTGCTACACCGCCTAATAACCGGCCTTACATTTATAGTATGCTATACATAAATTACCGTTACGAGCTTTAAGAGAGCTTTTTTAAAATGAATGCTTCAGACAACCCTATGGATGCCGGATGTCATAAGAGTTAGAAATTAACTTAACTTTGTTCTTCCACCACTCAAATCGCCAGAGGCTTATGCGACTATTTACACCGGCAGAGAAGCAGTTTATGCAGGAGCACCTGCACACAGATGCTCCGAGCCTGATGTTGCAGGCCAGCCGCTACCCCGACCTGCCTGTACTGGAACTGGTGCAACAACTTCAAGCCCGCCAAAAAGCTGCCACCAAGCTGCCAACCTGGACAAACCATCCAGATGTTGTTTTTCCGATGGCGCTATCGGTAGAGCAAAGTTCTTCTGAGACCACTGCTGCCTACAAAGCCTCCCTGATAAGCGGAAATCTACTTGTGGACCTGACCGGTGGCTTCGGCATCGATAGTTATTTTTTCTCGAAAAGCTTTGCCAGGGTAGTGCATGTGGAGCAGCAACAGGAGCTGTCGGAGGTGGCGGCACATAATTTCAGGTTGCTCCAAGCAGCTAATATTGAAACAGCACATGCCACCGCCGAAGCTTTTTTAGCCAGGTTTGAAGGCAAAGCCGACGTTATTTACCTCGACCCGGCCCGGCGTGGCGGCCGCGAGGAGCGGGTGCACCTGCTGCAGCACTGCGAGCCCGATGTGCTGCGCCTTTTGCCTATCCTCTTTCAAAAGGCGGAGGTTGTGCTGCTCAAAACCTCGCCTATGCTCGACATAGATCTTGCCCTGCAGCAACTGCAACATGTAAACAAGGTTTGGGTAGTGGCCCTGCAGAACGAATGCAAGGAGGTGCTTTACCAGCTCACGTCCCGGCCTGCTCCTGCTGCACCAACCATAACGGCTATAAACTTGTTGCCAGGCAAACAGGCGCAGGTACTTTCTTTTTCGGAGGAGGAAGAAGAGAGGGCCACTGTTGCCTATGCCGATGCCGGAGCTTTTGTGTACGAGCCTAACAGTGCCATTTTAAAAGCCGGAGCCTATAAGTACCTGGCGCAGGCATACCAATTGGCTAAACTACACCCCAACAGCCACCTCTACACCTCCGATAAGCTGTTACCAGATTTCCCGGGCCGCGCCTTTCGCTGCCTTGCCACGCATCGGTACAACAAAAAAGAACTGCTGCAGCTGCTCCCTAACAAAAAAGCCAACATAACGGTGCGCAACTTCCCCGAGTCGGTGGCAGACATACGGCGCAAAACATGCATCAAAGAGGGCGGCACCGCCTACCTCTTCTTCACCACCGATAGGCACCAAAAGCCTGTGGTACTCTTCTGTGAGAAGCCTTAGCGGCTGGAACAATAGAACCACTAAGTTTCCGGAATTTGATCTTGCACCACCATCTGTTACAGTTAACTTTCTGATAAAAGCAGAACTACCATTTCACCTCCAGGCACCTTATGTTCCTGTCTATAACCAACTGCCAGTCATCAGAATCGTAAAACATGTAAACACTTTTACCTATATGCTATGAAAAACGACCAGCAGAAAACAGAAGACCAGCAAGCAACAGATAAAAATACCGCTACACAGGCAACAGGAGACAAGGCTGTAGAGCAAAGCCAGGACGCGGAGCAGACTAGCGGAGGTGCTGTACCCTCTATACAAGGGGCAAACCAAAGCAGAGAGGCCGAACAGAACGACCTTCGGAAATAAGCCAGCTGCAGGACCTATTCAACTGCTTAACCTGCAGCACGTATATGGAATGTAACTATAAAATATACAGCTATGAACAACGATAAGGATAACAAAAAACAACAAGACGACTTTGCAGATACCAGCAAGTCTGATAAAAAAGATATCTCTAACAGCTTAGATAAAAACTCACAAGGCGATAAAGGCGCTAATAACTACACGCCACAAAACCGCACTGATAACGAGCAAGACGAAGAGAAACAAAAATAACGCAAGCCATAGCAGCTAGCTAAAAACAAAAGCCGCACCCCGAAAAGGTGCGGCTTTTGTTTTTAGGAATGTCTTTCCCTTAAGAAAGATTTCAGTATAAATTGAGCTATTCTTAAATAAAAATGGAGAAAATTGTTTCTTTGAAGGCTATAAATTCACTATTTCTATCATTTCTAATTTGACGAAATGCCTTACTGGCCTCTGGTAGGGCGTCCGCTTCCACCAGTTGGCCGTTGTGTTGGAGCGGCTGCCGGCCGTTGCGACTCCGACGACTGGCTAGGCGGCTGCACCGCCCGTTCCGGTTGAACTGACCTTTCTGGCTGCACCGAACGTTGTGGCTGCTCTGAACGCTGCGGTTGAACCGACCTCTCAGGCTGTTCCGACCGCTGAGGTGCTTGTTGCATAGCAGGTCGTTCCTGCCGCTGAGGCCGCTGCATTTCCATGGCTGGCTGCTGCTCTCTATGAATTGGTGTTGCCGGATTCTGAGGATTTTCCATCTGCCTTGTTGGCGCTTCCGGATTCCTGGTTACTCGTTCCCTTTCATGCCTGATAACACCCTCTGGTTGGTTTGTTCCTGCAGCAGGTGTTGCAGTTCGGGCAGGCCGCTGCAGTTCGGGTTGGTAACTTCTGTTAAGTTCCCGCTCAGGCGCAACACCCGGATTTACTCTTTCTACACCGGTATTACCTGTTGCATTGCCACCTCTCGCTGGTCTGGCACCAGACAGGTTCTCGCCTCTCGGTTCGTTTGTTCTCCCCTCAACTCGCTCTCCTGCCTCAGATCTGCCTGGCGTGCTGCCTACGGTGCTCCGATCTGGCCGGCCACTGGTTTCTCTGGTTACAACACGGGTAGGAGCCTCTTCTCGTGCTGGTCTTTCGGAAGCAACTTCAGGGCGGTACATTCTAACTGAGCTACGGTCTACCACCGGGCGGCCAGGTCGGCTGTCGTTGTTTACCTGATACACCTGCACCTTTCTTCGGGTATGCTGCTCAATGTCGTGGGTGCGGGGGCCGTACACATAGGTGCGGTTGCTGTAGTTGTAGTAGTTATTAATTATAGTAGTGTTGTGGTAAATGTTTACCACACGGGTTCTAGGCACACAGTATCTGTAAATGCGAGGGCTGGTGATGTAACGCCTTGGCACAAATACCCAATGCGCCATAGGTATGTTAAAGTTAACATTTACGTACATGCCTGGCCCCAATGGAGCCCAGCCGTAGTAGTCGCCACCGGTGCGCCAGTGTACCCAAGCAGGTCCCCATTCGTTGCCTGGTACCCAAAGCCAGCCATAAAAATCGTCGTAGAGCCAGCGGCCGTAGTGGAATGGTGCCCAACCCCATCGGTAATCCGATACCCAGGTGTTTCCGTATTCCGTCATCACCCAATGCCCGCGCGTGGCGTAGGGCTGAAAACCCGGTTCCACATTCGGGGCCCATACATACCCGTGTGCAGGGTACTCAATCCATCGCCCATATGGTGCCAGCTCATCGTAAAAGGTCTGGAACGAAACAACTGCACCACCTTGTGCTACTGCTTCGCCAGCCCCTACTAAACTAACGGCTACCAATGCCACCAGGCATAGTGTCCGTAACTTTTTTAGTGCTTCCATTGCCTTGTATATTTACTTGCATTATTCTTTATTTATAGGGGACTCCTAAAAACTGAAATTTTATAAATAGAGGCTGAAAGTTATTAGCTTGCCTGACTTATGAGCAAACCTAGCAAAAAAACCTTCAAACGACATAAATCCCTTGGCCTATTTGACGAGCACCTTCGCTTGAGCAAGCTCAGCAAGCTGGGCGATCCATTGGAGAAGCTCTCCAACGGAATCGACTTTGAGTTCTTCCGTGATCTTTTGGAGGAGCGCCTTTATGTGGAGCCGAAGGGCAAAGGAGGCAGGCCTGCCTATGATTACGTGCTGCTCTTCAAGATTCTGATTCTGCAGCGCTACTACAACCTCTCTGACGAGCAGACCGAATATCAGATCTGTGACCGCTTGAGCTTCATGCGCTTTCTGGGCCTGACGCTGGCCGATGATGTGCCTGACAGCAGAACGGTGTGGCTGTTTCGGGAGCGGCTGACCGAGCTGGGACTGGTGGAGGAGCTTTTTGCTTTATTCCTCTCCCGCCTGGAGGAGCTTGAGCTGGTGGTGCATGAGGGTAAGATAGTGGATGCCAGCTTTGTAGAGGTGCCGCGGCAGCGCAACAGCAAGGAGGACAACGAACCGATCAAGAGCGGACAGGTGCCACCGGGCTGGGCGCAGCAGCCCAGGATGCTGCGGCAGAAGGATATGGATGCGCGCTGGACGATGAAGCGCCTGCAGGCCTACTATGGCTATAAGAACCACA
>NZ_VRTY01000176.1 GCF_008017455.1 Pontibacter qinzhouensis
GAAATTCGTGCCCGACAGAATTTTTGAAGCATTTCCGCAGACCCAACCGCAACTCGACACACTGCTGCAGCGCGTAAAGGAGCAGCATTTCTACGATGGCCAGATTATAAACGAAAAAACCAGCGCTACCCTTTTAGCTATTACCGTTAATCCTGCTTTCCTTAACTCATTGCGGTGGGTAGAGGTAATAGCCACGAAGACAGCGACATCAAGCTTAATGGGTAAGCGGCTTCCAGGTGAGCAGAGCTATTACGACTACAATTAACGAGGCAGGCACAAGTAAGATCTATACTTCTATGATTCTGTTCTTTGGCTTTGTTATCTTTGCCTTTTCAGAGTTTGGAGGTACAAAAGCACTAGGTTTGCTCATGTCGCTCACCTTGAAGATTGCAATGTTAACAAACCTGATTATATTGCCTATCCTGCTCATGAGCTTCGACAGCGGCAGGTCTGTGCACGAGCCCGATGCCCTGATAAATGATTATGAGGAATATTATGAAGAGACAGGCAGTGAAGAAGAATAAGAGAAAGATATAGACGAGTTGCGTAAAGAGTTAGAACAAGAGAATCCTGATAATGGGAAAGTATAACGAATATAAAAATCTGAATTACGCCAAGCTTGGCGAAGAAGTACTCGATTTCTGGAAGACGAACAGCATCTTCGAAAAATCAGTAGCTACGCGAGAGGGTAACAAGCCGTTTGTGTTTTACGAAGGACCACCCTCCGCCAATGGTACGCCTGGCATCCACCACGTAATGGCGCGTGCTGTAAAAGATATTTTCTGCCGTTACAAAACCCTGAAAGGTTTTCAGGTAAACCGCAAAGGCGGCTGGGATACCCATGGTCTGCCCGTAGAGCTGCAGGTAGAGAAAGAGCTGGGTATCACCAAAGAAGACATCGGTAAGAAAATAACCGTTGAAGAATATAACCAGCGTTGCCGCGAAACGGTCATGCGCTTCAAACACCAATGGGACGACCTGACAGAGAAGATGGGCTACTGGGTAGACCTCGACAACCCGTACATCACCTTCGAGAGTGAGTATATAGAATCTTGCTGGGCCCTGCTGAAGCGCCTTTACGATAAAGGGTACTTGTACAAAGGCTACACGATCCAGCCTTACTCACCAGGTGCAGGTACTGGGCTAAGTTCGCATGAGTTAAACCAACCGGGCTGCTACAAAATGGTGAAAGATACCACCATTGTAGCGCAGTTCGAGGTAAAGCGTATAACGCGTAACATGTTCCTTTTTGAGCAAGAGGAGGAAAGAGTATACTTCCTTGCCTGGACCACTACCCCCTGGACCTTGCCATCTAACACGGCGCTGGCTGTAGGCAAAGGCATCAAGTACGTGAAGGTAAGAACCTACAACCCCTACACGTACGAGCCGATCTCTGTTATTCTGGCCAAAGACCTGGTAAGCCGCTTCTTCAATCCGAAAGCAGCAGACCTGGCCCTGGCAGATTATAGCTCCGGCGATAAGCTGATACCTTTTAAAATAGTAGAGGAGTTTACAGGCGCTGACCTGGCTGGTACAGAGTTTCACCAGCTCATGCCATACGTGCAGCCCGAAAAGCCGGCTTTCAGAGTAGTAGTAGGCGATTTCGTAACCACAGAAGATGGTACCGGTATCGTGCACATAGCCCCAACCTTTGGTGCAGACGACTTTAGAGTAGCTGCTCAGAACGATATACCGGCGCTGCTGGTAACCGATGAGAACGGTAAACCGATGCCGCTGGTAGACAAGCAAGGCCGCTTCGTAAATGAAGTGACCGACTTCGCCGGCATGTACGTGAAAAACTACACTGGTGAAGACGAGACAGCGGCTGACTATAAACCAACCGATGTTAAAATAGCCATCAAGCTAAAAGAAGAGGGCAAAGCCTTTAAGGTTGAGAAATACGAGCACACCTACCCGCACTGCTGGCGCACTGATAAACCCGTATTATATTATCCGCTGGATAGCTGGTTCATCAAAACTACTGCCGTAAAAGACCGACTGATCGAGCTGAACAAAACTATCAATTGGAAACCGGAGTCTACCGGAACCGGTCGTTTTGGTAACTGGCTCGAGAACCTTGTAGATTGGAACCTTTCCCGTTCCCGCTACTGGGGCACACCGTTACCAATCTGGCGCACCGAAGATGGCGATGAGGAACTCTGCATCGGATCGCTGGAGCAGCTTAGAGCCGAGATGGATAAAGCTGTGGAAGCTGGTGTAATGGAAGCTCCGATAGAGCTGACAGACCTGCACCGTCCGTATGTGGATAATATCGTGCTGGTGAGTAAGTCAGGAAAGGTAATGCACAGAGAGACAGACCTTATCGATGTTTGGTTCGATTCTGGTGCCATGCCTTATGCACAGTGGCATTACCCGCTTGAGAACAGAAATATCTTTGAGCAGAACTTCCCGGCCGATTATATAGCAGAAGGTGTAGACCAGACACGAGGCTGGTTCTTTACGCTGCACGCGCTGGCCGTGATGCTGGAAGACAGCGTGGCTTACAAAAACGTAATCGCCAACGGACTGGTACTCGACAAGAACGGCAACAAGATGAGCAAGCGCCTCGGCAATGCCATCGATCCGTTTGAAATGATCGGCAAGTATGGCCCCGATGCCGTGCGCTGGTACATGATCGCGAACGCGCCACCTTGGGATAACCTGAAGTTCAATGCCGATGGCGTAGTAGAGACACAGCGTCGTTTCTTCGGAACATTGCAGAACACGTACTCCTTCTTCGCCCTCTACGCCAACCTCGACAACTTTGCCTATGCCGAGAAAAACGTACCGCTGGAGCGCAGAACTGAAAGCGACCGCTGGATTATCTCTAAGCTGAACACGCTGGTGCAGGAGGTAGATAGCTTCCTGGCTGATTACGATCCGACCAAAGCTGCCCGCGCCATACAGGATTTCGTGGTAGATGACCTGAGCAACTGGTATGTGCGCCTGAACCGCAAACGCTTCTGGAAAGGCGAGTACAACGAAGATAAAATAGCAGCTTATCAGACACTCTACACTTGCCTGGAAACCATCGCTAAACTGGCTTCGCCTATCGCGCCGTTCTACACTGAGCAGCTGTTCCGCGACCTGAACAGCGTGAGTGGCCGCAACAACGTGGAGTCTGTGCATATCGCAGATTTTCCGGAAGTAGCAGCAGGTGCTGTGGACAAAGACCTGGAAGAGCGTATGCAACTGGCACAAACCGTATCGTCGCTGGTGCACTCGCTGCGCAAGAAGCAGATGATAAAAGTGCGTCAGCCGTTGCAGCGCATCCTGGTGCCGGTTTTGAACCAGCACACCAGGCAGCAGATACAGGCGGTAGAAGACCTCATCATGAGCGAGGTGAACGTGAAGGCGGTAGAGTACATCGACGACACCTCCGGCATCCTCGTGAAAAAGATCAAGCCGAACTTCAAAAAGTTGGGGCAGGTGTTTGGTCCGAAAATGAAGCTGGTAGCTAATGCTGTGCAACAGATGAACCAGCAGGATATTGCTCAACTTGAACGTGAAGGAGGTTTCCAGGTAACGCTGAACAACGAGGAAACAGCCGTGCTGACACCGGAAGACGTAGAAATCTCTTCAGAAGATATACCAGGCTGGTTAGTGGCCAACGAAGGCAAACTGACCGTGGCGCTTGATATTACGATTACAGAAGAGTTGAAGCAGGAAGGAATAGCCCGCGACCTGGTAAACCGTATCCAGAACCTGCGCAAAGACTCCAACCTGGAGGTGCAGGACAAGATACACGTAACCGTGCAGCAGGGAGAGCCAGATGTAAATGCCTCGCTGCAGAACTACAGCGACTATATCTGTGCTGAAACGCAGGCCCTAAGCCTCAATTTTGTAGATGATCTGGCAGATGGCACGCTTTTAGATATCGATGATTACCAGGTTTACCTGAAAATCCGTACCGAGTCTAGCGTTATACTTTAAGTAGCAAAAGCAGCAGCGAGTGTACACTACGCTGCTGCTTTTATTTTGATAATTTTAACAGCTATACAACATCTGGCACTAGCTGTTTAACTGCTCTATATGAAATATTGGAAATATTACCTGGCAAGCTTACTGGTTATTCTCCTCGATCAGGCTGTAAAACTGATCGTGCATTATAACATGGAAATGGGCATGCCAGGCGAAATCAGGCTGATCGGTGATTGGCTGAAGCTGCACTATACGCTTAACCCGGGAATGGCCTTTGGTGTGGAACTAGGCTCCGAGTACGGTAAACTTATCCTGACATTATTCCGTTTAGTGGCGATGTTTGGTATTGGCTATTACCTGTACTACCTCATCAACAACAAAGCGCCGAAAGGGCTGGTCTGGTGCATCGCACTTATTCTGGGGGGTGCCATTGGTAACCTCATCGACAGTACCTTTTACGGTGTCTGGTTCGATAATGCACCCTATGGCTCGTCTACTCCCTGGTTTCATGGGCAGGTAATCGATATGTTTTATGTAGATATATGGGAAGGCATTATTCCGCATTGGGTGCCTATAATGGGCGGCAGACCTATGTCACTTTGGCCCATCTTCAACGTAGCCGATTCTGCCATATTTGTTGGTGTTTTGCTGATTCTGTTTAACCAGAAGCGCTTTTTCGCAGAGGAGGAGCAACCAAAGCGTAATGCCATTATCGTAGAAAAAGGCCAGCAGCAAGAGCTGTAATACAGAATGTTTTAAATGAAAAAGGAGCTGTTCCATCCATGGAACAGCTCCTTTTTCATTTTCATATTGGACTTGTCCCAGACCTCGCAGCAGCTACAGGGAACTATATTATTCGATATATTAACTGATGTTACGCACTAATGCGACCAGCATAAAAATATTATTCCCAGGCTACCTCGAAACAGTCGCTGTCGCCTCCACTAAGAATATCAAATTTCCAGTTCTTGGGTTGAGCGCCTTTGCAGGTTTCCGGTGCCGCAGGCAGCCTGAGCGCCAGCGAAGGCAGGAAAGATGCAGCAGCGCGATGCCCGAGAACGGGGCCCCGCGGCCGTGAGCGCTAAGACTTCTACAATGCAACAGTAAAGCCTAAGGGCGCCGGATGAAGCTGTTACCAAATGTATTAGGACTAACTTACAGGAGACTTCCTGATAAATGTGCGTAACATCATATATTAATTTACATTCTGTAGTTCCTGCTGCTTTTGCTCCCTAGCAGGCAAGACGCTCACATGTCTGGAAGACGCTGCGAGGTCTGTCACGATTTACAAAATTCCTCTCTTCTCCAATTCCTCCCGCAGTTGTTCCGGCGACTGAAAATGAATGGAGTCGAGGCCGATTTTTTCGGCTGCGTGAATATTGCGCAGGTTGTCATCAATAAAAATCGCTTCTTCTGGCTTTACCTGATAACGGTTCAGCAAGGTCTGGTAGAACGAAGGAAATGGCTTACGGTCTTTTTCATCGCCTGAAACCACAATGCCATCGAACCAGGTTAAAAACTCGAAACGTTCCTGCGCTATCGGGAATGTTTCGGACGACCAGTTGGTGAGGGCGTAGAACTTGAATTTATTCTGCGACTTCAGCTCTTCGAAAATCTTTACTGTACCGTCTATGGCACCACCGAGCATTTCTTCCCAACGGCCGTAAAAGGCCCTGATGTACTCTTCGTGCTCCGGGTACCGTGCCACCAGCAGCTCTGTTGCTTCTTGTAAAGACCGTCCGCCATCCTGTTCCTCGTTCCAGTCGGAGGTGCAGACATTTTCCAGAAAGTGCAGCATTGGAGCTTCCTCCTGAAATATAGTACGGTACAGGTAATGCGGATTCCAATCGATAAGTACAGCACCGAGATCAAATATAATGGTGGTAGTAGTCATAAGTTAAGTAAGTTAATTCAAGTTGCGATTATACACATCTGTTGATGGTGTAGGCAAAAATAAAAAGTACCAGCTTCAAGATA
>NZ_VRTY01000177.1 GCF_008017455.1 Pontibacter qinzhouensis
GTTTGGTAGCTTTACCCCTTAACAAACCTGGATGGCTTCATAGTTTTATAATCGCAACTCGAGTTATTTAAATGAAATTGGTCTTCCGAAGCTAAAAGCCCCGGAAACTAGTCAAGGGTAATCCAAATTTGATGAAGTTCTTTAGGAGGGAGTGCATCTGATAAGGCAGTTTTTCCTACTACGATGTTTAAACATTTAAATTTAGAGCTTATTTGTCTCTCCATATTTTTCCTTTCATTTCACCTATAGACCAACGATTATGGAATGTCGTTTCTGCAAAACACCGCTACACAATAAATTTGTGGATTTAATAAATTGCCCGCCTTCCAATTCATTCCTGAGCAGGGAGCAGCTAAATGAGCCGGAGGTGTATTACCCTTTAACTATTTACGCCTGCGACAACTGCCACCTGGTGCAGGTAGACGAGCACAAAAAAGCCACCGATATTTTTAATAATGAGTATGTTTACTTCTCGTCGTACTCCAAAAGCTGGGTGGAGCACGCCCGCAAGTATGCCTATGCCATGATCGAGCGCTTTGGCTATAACAAAGACTCTTATGTAATTGAAATCGCTTCGAACGACGGTTACCTGCTCCAGCATTTTAAAGACAAAGGTGTGCCTGTGCTTGGCGTTGAGCCAACTCAGAACACGGCAAACGCAGCCATTCTGAAGGGAATACCCACCATATCGGAGTATTTCGGTTCGGATTTTGGCCTTAAGCTCAGCCGACGCAGGCAAAAAGGCAACCTGCTGATTGGTAACAACGTGCTGGCGCACGTGCCTGATATCGACGATTTTGTAGAAGGCCTTAAACTGGCTTTACGGAAAGATGGTGTTATTACCATGGAGTTTCCGCACCTGCTCCGGCTCGTAGAAGATTGCCAGTTCGATACCATCTACCATGAGCATTTCTCTTACTTGTCGTTTACTACAGTAAAGAGAATTTTTGAAGCACACGCCCTCGAAATGTTCGATGTGGAGGAGTTGCCGACGCATGGCGGCTCGTTAAGAATTTTTGCCAAACACAAAAAAGACAAGAACAAAGAAATATCGGCACGAGTGGGGGCCTTGTTAGCGAAAGAAGAAGCCGCCGGTATTACCACCACCGACTACTATGCTAATTTCCAGGAACGAGTCGATAAAATAAAATACGACACCCTCGATTTCCTGATCAGCAGAAAGCGAGAAGGCAAAAAAGTAATTGCTTATGGTGCCGCTGCCAAAGGTAACACCCTGCTGAATTATGCAGGCATAAAAGGCAACGACCTGATTCAGTTTGTGGTGGATGCAGCTCCGTCTAAGCAAGGTAAGTTTATGCCGGGCAGCCATATTCCGGTGTATAATGAGGAGAAAATTCGGCAGTTTAAGCCAGATTACATCGTTATTCTGCCCTGGAACCTGAAAGAGGAAATTATGGAGCAATTAGCCTATGTAGGCGAGTGGGGATGTAAGTTCGTGGCCTTTGTGCCGGAAGTAAATGTGTATGAAACCAACATTGCCATTGCCTGAGATCGAAGAAGCAACTAGTGCCATAGTAGGGGAGGAGATGCATGCACTGGTGGCAAAGCTCTTCCCCGTCTGCAGAAGCATTACCGGCAACGGTGTAAGGCAGACGCTGCAGATCCTTCAGGACTACATTCCGCTTGTTGTACACGAAGTACCGAGTGGAACACCTGTATTTGATTGGGTTGTGCCGAAAGAATGGAACATACAAGATGCTTACCTGCTGAATGAGGCAGGAGAAAAAGTGGTGGATTTTGCAGCGAATAACCTGCATGTGCTAAACTACAGTACGCCCATAAACAAGCAACTTCCGCTGCAGGAGCTAAAAAAGCATTTGTTCAGTCTGCCCGAACAGCCTGACCTTATTCCTTACAAAACATCTTACTACAAACCGAACTGGGGCTTTTGTCTGCCAGACAGGCAGCTTCAAACACTGGAAGAAGGCTTGTACACGGCTGTTATAGATGCCACCCTGGAAGATGGTTCGTTAACGTATGGCGAACTATACCTGCCCGGCGAGACAGAAGATGAAGTGCTGGTCTCCAGCCACGTTTGCCACCCATCGATTTGCAACGACAACCTTTCAGGAATTGCAGTTGCTACGTTTCTGGCCCGTGAACTGGCCGGCCGCAAAAACCGGTATTCGTATCGCTTTATATTTATACCAGCTACCATCGGTGCGATTACCTGGCTCAGCCAAAATGAGAACAGGCTAGCCAACATCAGGCACGGCCTGGTGCTGACGCTGCTGGGCGATGAAGCAAGTTTTACCTATAAACGAACCCGCGAAGGTAACTTTGAGATTGATGAGGTAGTGGAGCATGTGCTGCAGGCATGCGGCAAAGGGTACCAACTCATCGATTTTTTCCCGTACGGCTACGATGAGCGGCAGTTCTGCTCTCCAGGTTTTAACCTTCCGGTTGGCTGCCTGATGCGATCGCAGCACGGAGAGTTTCCGGAATATCACACCTCCGCCGATAACCTTGAATTCGTAAAAGCCGGGTCGCTGGCAGAATCGGTGGCTCTGTTGCTGGAGGTAACACAGGTGCTTGAGCAGAACAGGAAGTACAGGAACACTAACCCAAAGTGCGAACCTAAGCTTGGGAAAAGGGGACTTTACGATTCTATTGCTGGTAGCGGAGACTGGAAATCGAGGGAAATGGCGATGTTCTGGCTCCTGAACCTATCGGATGGGCAGCACAGTTTGTTAGCTATCGCCAAACGCTCCGGCATCGCCTTTAGCACCATAGCCGAGGTAGCAGCTGTGTTGCAACAACATGCGCTACTCGAGCCAGTAACCTAAACGGGTACCTCAATTATTTGAATGAAATAAGCCTTCAGAAGAAAAAAATGCTTTTAATTGCCAAGGGTATAAACTGATATAATGCCAGTGTCTTACCAACCCTTGGACTAAATTAAGCAAAAATCCTTTGGAAGGCTGATTTCATTTAAATAATCTGGTAGCAGCTATCTGTAGCCTTGGCAGCTTGTAGGAGCGGTAGCTGGTGGAGTGCCAACTCCTTCATAAGCTTTAACTTAGGAGATATGGTTCAGTAACAGGAGAAGCAAAGTCAGATTCTGAAGAAACAAAAAAAACATACATGGAAATTGCAGGACTTGTACCCGCTGCAGGGTTAGGATCGCGACTCTCGCCGTTGCCTTGCAGCAAAGAGTTGTTTCCTGTTGGTTTTGGCCCGCATCCGGAGCATGGGGAGCCGCATCCTAAAGTAGTATCGCAGTATTTGCTGGAACAGATGCAGCGGGCCGGGGCAAAGCAGGTGTACTTTGTGTTGCGCAAAGGCAAGTGGGACATTCCGGCTTATTTCGGCGATGGAAGCCAGCTCAGCTTGCACCTGGCGTACCTGCTCATGCAAAACCCGAACGGAACGCCTTTTTCGCTTAACCAAGCCTACGACTTTGTGCAAGACAAGCAGGTGCTGTTCGGTTTTCCGGATATCCTGACAGGTTTAGAAGATCCGTTTTCTCCTTTACTCCAGAAGCAGGAGAGAACACAAGCCGATGTGGTGCTGGGTCTTTTTAAGATAAAACGCCCCCACAGCTGGGATATGGTTGCTACAGCACCCGATGGCGAGGTAACAGCTCTCGAAATGAAATCGACAAGTACCACGCGGTCCTTTGGCTGGGCCATTGCCTGCTGGCAGCCTTCGTTTACCCTTTTCATGCATCGGCACCTACAGCACCTGGAGCAGCAAATGTCTGCAAGTGGCCAGGTAAAAGAAATAAGTGTGGGTGCTGTTATTCAGGCAGCCATTTACAACGGTCTCCAGGTGCAATCCGTATGCTTTCCAGGTAGTTCGTGCCTAGATATGGGAACTCCCGAAGACTTACGCGAGGCCATCAGCACCCTTACATAACATACACCTGCTTCATGCGCATTTTAATTATCCATAACCATTACAAACAGGTTGGCGGCGAAGACACTGTTTTTTTCGCAGAGGCCGAGTTACTCCAAAAATATGGGCATCAGGTCGAGAAACTAACCTTCTCTAATAACGAGGTCGTTTCGGCTGGCGATAAGCTGCAGGCTGCGTTGGGGGTGGTGTATAACCCAAAAAGCGCCCGGTTGATAAAGCAAAAGATCCAGAGTTTCAGGCCTGATGTGGCGCATGTGCATAATTTTTTCCCGTTGGTATCGCCGGCGGTTTTTAAAGTTTGCCAGCAACTGGGCGTGCCGGTAGTTATGACCCTGCACAACTACCGCCTGGTGTGCCCGAGCGCTTTACTCTTCTACAAAGGCAAAGTGCAGACAGGTAACATCCATAAAACGTTTCCTGTAGGGGCTATTCTGGACAAAGTGTATCGGGATTCTGCCTTCCAGACGGCTTCGGTGGTGTTGGCTACAGGTGTGCATAAGTTGCTGGGTACCTGGCAAAATTCGGTCGATAGGTTTATTGTGCTCACGCCCGGTGCCCAGGAGCTGTTTCAGAATTCATCGCTGAGGCCCAGGCCAGGGCAGTTGGTGGTAAAGCCAAATTTTACGGCCGACCTGGGCGTAGGGGAGAGCCAGCGGCAGAATAACTTTTTATTTGTTGGGCGACTTACCACCGAAAAAGGAGTAGAAACGCTGCTGCAGGCGCATCGGCTACAGCCTTTCCCGCTCAAAATTATTGGCGACGGACCACTTGCCGAAACCGTTGCTACCTATGCGTCACAAAATCCTTCGGTCGAGTTTCTGGGCTTTCAGAAAAGAGACCGGGTGGTGGCGGAACTTAAACAGGCAACAGCGCTGGTTTTTCCTTCGGAATGGCACGAAACATTCGGCATGACCATTGTGGAAGCTTTTTCTACTGCCACGCCCGCCATTGCCGCGCGCATAGGAGGGGCTGCCCATCTGGTGCAGGAGGAGTACAATGGATTACTTTACACACCAGGTGTGGCGCAGGAGTTAGTAGAAAAAGTGCAGAGGCTTCAGCAAGATGAGGCGCTACGTGCGACACTGGCAGCGGGTGCCAGGCAAAGTTACCTGGCCAGTTACACACCGGAAGCAAATTACGAAATGCTGCACACGATCTATAAAAATGTGGTCGAAGGTAAAAAGAGCAAAAGCTCCTTAGTTAACTTAGGAGCTTCGACAAATTAAAAATTAGAAATTCATGATTAAAAATTTGTACAAATAAGCTTCCTCATAACAATAGGAGCATTTATTATCTGGTTTATCATTTTTGAGTTGCTGAAATTGTTTTGACGACTTTACTAAGTCGCTTTTGCTTTTAAAGATAAGTCGATTATGTTTTAGGCGAGCTCAACGTTATTATTTGTAGGTAATTTATCTTTTTTCGCCTTTACAGCCTCCATTCTCGCCACGGCTGCCAGCACTTTGTCTATTTCCACGGTCATGTGCTCCCGCTGACCATCGTCTGCGTTTTTAATTTTACTGTTTCCTTTACAGATCACGTAATCGTAGTCGAGGCCGATTTTGGGTGCTATGTCATAAAACGGTTCCAGTATAAACCCTTCACTAAAAATCTCGATCAGCTTTGTGCCAGGCTTGCAGAATAGCATGTTAATCAGGCCTGCACCAGAAGCGCCTATCACTACCTCTGCTCTGGAGAACATCTGAATTTTTTCGATGATGCTGTATTTGCTGGAGATGATGTTGTCGAAGCCATGCGGAGCC
>NZ_VRTY01000178.1 GCF_008017455.1 Pontibacter qinzhouensis
TTCTCCATGTAAATAGCTCTATTTCAATCAATTTACAGCTTTCTTAGCCATTAAACAAGTGCCTAATTCATTAGAATAATTTGGTTGGTGAAGTCAGTGTGCTGATCAAAAGATTTGAAAATGAGTTGGTAAGGACTCGCAGCATGTGCAGTTTCTGCAATCGTCTACACAAAGCAGACCAAAAGCCATGGTTCTCCTGTCATAACTTTTATGATGGTCGCGCTATAGTGGTATATTTTCAGAACCAGTCTAACAAACTCTTATACGTGCAAGAGTAGTAAGATAAAAAGAGGTAAAGCTAAATTTGCTTCTTAATACCTTTATGTTCCGCTATTAATAGACTGCGGCAAAACTTCTCGATATTTGATTCTTATTACTGATATTACGCAGCAGCATAGCCTATGGAAGGACATTGTTATTCCAACAATCTGATTTGTCACAAGCCTCGCAGTTGCTGTGAGTGTTTCATTTCGGAGAGCTGCTACTGGTCCCTCAGAAGCTCGCTGGAGCTGCGCACGCTGTGAGGTCTTGGCCGCTCTGTTTCCTGGAATGCATAGCATAGCAGTTTAGCCTGATTCGCTGGTGCTAATAATTAAGCAATAGTGCGTAACATCAGGTACTAAAATACCGCATAACCTACAACTACCTACATGAAAGACCTTTTATCGAAGTTTGAGCACAAGCGACCTGAAATAGTATTTGAATGGAAAGACCCGGAAACAGAGGCAGAGGGCTGGGCCGTGATAAACTCGTTGCGTGGCGGTGCTGCCGGAGGCGGAACACGCATGCGCAAAGGACTCGACCGGCGCGAAGTAGAGTCGCTGGCTAAAACCATGGAAGTAAAGTTCACGGTGTCTGGTCCGGCCATAGGAGGTGCCAAATCCGGCATTAACTTCGACCCGGCTGACCCGCGCAAACGCGGCGTGCTGGAGCGTTGGTACAAAGCCGTAACCCCATTGCTAAAGAGCTACTACGGCACCGGCGGCGACCTGAACGTGGATGAGATACATGAAGTAATTCCTATAACAGAAGATTACGGACTGTGGCACCCGCAGGAGGGCATCGTGAATGGGCATTTCCAGGCAACAGAACCACAGAAAATTAACAAACTGGGGCAGCTGCGCCAGGGAGTAAGTAAAGTGATCGAAGACATTCATTTTACGCCCTCCATCGCTCACAAATACACCATTGCCGACATGATTACCGGGTATGGTGTGGCCGAGGCAGTGAAACATTATTACCAGTTATGGGGAGGCGAACTAAAAGGCAAGCGCGTTATTGTGCAGGGCTGGGGGAACGTAGGAGCAGCCGCAGCTTTTTACATGGCGGCCAATGGTGCCAGTATTGTCGGTGTTATAGACAGGGTAGGTGGTTTGCTCCAGCCAGCCGGCTTTTCCTTTAAGGAGGTGCGGGAACTGTTTTTTAACCGGCAGGGCAATGTGCTCAACCCGAATACGGAGCAGTTACGCTCTTTTGAAGAAGTAAACGACAAAATTTGGTCTATGGGAGCCGAGGTGTTTTTGCCGGCAGCTGCCTCGCGCCTGGTTACTCGGGAGCAGGTGCAGCAAATGATAGCGGCCGGCCTGGAGGTAATTTCCTGCGGAGCCAATGTGCCCTTTCAGGATACCGAGATCTTCTTTGGTCCTACTGGCGAGTTCGCCGATCAGCACGTGTCGGTTATCCCTGATTTTGTTGCCAACTGCGGCATGGCGCGCGTATTTGCCTACCTGATGGGAACCGATGTGGAAGTAACCGATGAGGCTATTTTCTCGGATGTTTCTTCTGTTATTCGGGAGGCCCTGAAAAAAGCTCATACTAAAAACAGCCTTCGCACAGAAATAGCCAAAGCCACCTTCGAAATTGCCTTAGCAGAGCTTGTATAAAGCTGCCTTATCGGTAGCGCAAAATAGAATTATTTGAATGAAAATGCCCTTCCGAAGGATTTTTAGCAAAAATATGTCAAGGGTATGCTAAAAGACAGCGCCACAACTTTTTAGAATTTGTGTTATTTTTTGTACAAATCATGAAGAGTGTGTGTCGTGATGCGTGTGTCGTTTTTCTCAAGATGATGCAAGTCCTGATTCCGATAAGTTACATTGGCTTCTATAAAAAGAATAGAAGGCATGTTAAGCTCCGGGTTCCTCCAGCCGAAATCAAGGCCGAAGTTAAATGATTGTGGGCATCGTGTGCGATATGTCGTATATTGTGATCTTAAATCTTATTTAAAAATCGTTTTTGCAGCGCAAAAAATGAAATTTAAACATGGTCTTGCATAAAAAAAGAGGAAGCAAACCCTCACAGCGTCTTCAGCTGGTCCACTACAACGTTGGGCCGCTGAAGGCGCTGTCATTGTTTTACCCGATTCGGATTTTGGAGGTCTTCAAGAGCAGATACAGCTAAAGAACAGCGCCTTCCGTTTAAATATATTACACCCTTGATATGAAATTTGTAGTTTTTCTGACAAGCTTTTTTTTACTGTTTTTTTGCCTCCACTTGCCTGGTTCTGCGCAGGAGTGGCAGTGGTCGGTGGAGTTAGATAGTGTTACCGCTCCTGAGACAAACCGCCCTCCCCGCGCCTTTCTCTGGATACCGCCAAAGTGTAAAAGGGTACAGGCAGTGGTGGTAGGGCAGCACCACCTGCTCGAAGAAGGTATTCTGGAGCATCCTGCCTTCCGGAAAGAGATGGCCGACCTGGGTATAGCCGAAATATGGGTATCGCCTGCTGCAGACCCCGTTTTCGATTTCGAAAAAGGAAAAGCCGGAGAACAGTTCAGCAGCATGATGAAGGCACTGGCAAAAGTATCGGGTTACCAGGAGTTAGCCTATGCACCTGTCGTGCCTATCGGTCATTCTGCTGCAGCCTCTTTCCCCTGGAACTTCGGCGCCTGGAACCCCGACCGTACGCTGGCTATGCTCTCTATAAAAGGCGATGCCCCACTTTCAGATAAGACAGGCAGTGGCCGCCCGAACCCCAGCTGGGAAGACCGCAGCATAGAAGGTGTGCCCGGGCTGTTGGTATTGGGCGAGTCTGAGTGGCAGAAAAGCCGTTTAGCCCCTGCGCTGGCCTATCGCGAAAAACACCCAGCCGCACCCATCTCATTGTTAGTAGATGCCGGGCATGGGCATTTCGATTATTCTGATGAGTTGGTCGCTTACCTGGCGCTGTTTATCCGGAAGGCAGCTAAACTTCGCTTGCCCTCAGGTGCTCCGCTTGATGAGCCGTTTCCGTTAAAGCCGGTAGATCCTGTGCAGGGGTGGCTGGCCGACCAGTGGCAACCAGATACTACCGCTCAGGCCCCTGCTGCTCCTCATGGTAGTTACACCGGAAAGCCTGAAGAAGCATTTTGGTATTTCGATAAAGAAATGGCAGCGGCAACAGAGCGATATTATGCGCGCACGCGAGGTAAAAAGCTTCAGCTGCTGGGCTTTGTGCAAAACGAAAAAGTGCTTCAGCAAAGCAAAAAACAGGAACAGGTGCAACTGAAATTTATTCCTTTAGAAGATGGTCTAACTTTTACGGTAGGAGCAACCTTCCTCGATTCTGTGCCAGCCGGCAACCAAACCTTGGCTAAAGGGGCAAAATTATCGGTTGGAACACCGCTTGGTCATGCCGAAGGTCCTGTTAAGGTTTCGCGCCTGACAGGACCCGTGCAGCAGGTGGGGCAAGATACCTTCCGGATAAGCTTTAACCGGATGGGCCTCGACAACCCGAAGCGCTCCAACGATATCTGGTTCCTTGCCAGCCACCCCGGCGATGAAACTTATAAAAGTACGGTGCAACTGGCGAACCTTAAAATTCCGCTGCAGCACCAGGAGGGAGCCAATCAGAAAATTCAGTTTCCGGAAATAAAGAACCAGCGGGCGAACAAAATAAAGAAAAGCACACTTATGCTGCAGGCATCTTCTACAGCCGAAGTACCAGTTGAGTTTTACGTGCGCGAAGGCCCTGCAGTGGTAATAGGCAACGAGCTTCGGTTCACCAAAATTCCTCCGCGCAGCAGGTTCCCGATTAAAGTAACGGTTGTAGCCTGGCAGTACGGCCGGAACACCGAACCCAAGCTAAAAACTGCAGCGCCAGTAGAACAGGTTTTTTATATCGTGAAATAAATGCAGTTAAGGATCTGCTAAGCCGGAGTCTAATTTACAACTGGCCGGTAGTGATAAGCAGTATAAATACGCTGAATCGATTTAGCTATTAACCATTTCTATAGCGGAGGTAGAAGCTATTTTCAGGCTGCTTAGAAAAGCGCAAGGCAGTTTACGAGGTAGGTATAACCATGTATTTAGCTGATTTATGAAAAAGGTTTCTTTAAAAGATATTGCAGAGCGGTTAAATGTGTCTAAAACCACTGTCTCTTTTGTGCTGAACGGAAAGGCTAAGGAAAACCACATTAGTGAGGCCATGACTCAGAAGATCCTGCACTATGCCAAAGAGGTAGGCTATATGCCCAACCAATTGGCAAAAGGCCTCCGCACCGGCGAAACCAAAATACTCGGCGTGATGGTAGAAGATATTTCCGACCCGTTTTTCTCCAGCATCACCCGCACTATTGAGGAGCAGGCATATCAAAAAGGCTATAAAATAGTTTACTGCAGTACCGAAAACGATCCCGTTAAAACAAAAGAGCTACTGGAAGTTTATAAAAGCAGGCAGGTCGATGGCTTTATCATCGCCCCACCTCCGGGTGTGGAGCAGGAAGTGCAGTCGTTACTAGATAGTGGGCTGCCGCTGGTGCTGTTCGACCGCTACTTCCCAAACATTCCGACGGCTAATGTAGTGGTCGATAACCTGGCTAGCGCTCACCGTGCGGCACAGCACCTCGTGTTTAACAACTACCGCCAAATCGCCTTCATCACGTTAGATTCGGAGCAGAACCAGATGCAGGAACGGTTAACTGGCTATATGAAGGCTATGGATGAGAACGAGCAGAAGCATCACATCCGGAAAATACCATTCGACATGCCTTACAGCCAGGTTGTTCAAACCATAGAGGCATACCTGGGGCAGCATCCATTTATCGACGCTGTTCTATTCTCTACAAGTTACCTGGCCGACGGTGGCCTGGAAGCCATCAAGAACCTAAATCTCCGGATACCGCACGACATGGGCGTAGTGGTATTTGATGATGAAAAACTGTTCCGGCTTTTTACGCCCTCCATTACAGCCGTAGCACAGCCCATTAAAGAAATAGCCTCTACAGCCGTTGATCTGCTGCTGAACCAGATCACTAGCGGGCAGAAGCAACTTGTAAACAAAACAACTATCTTACCAGCTACCTTGCTGGAACGCGATTCTTCTGTTGCGGCTTTAGCGAAGCCTTAGTTACAAGACAAACGACTTTTATTTACTTAATGGATTTTCCGTTCCTTAGGGAGAAAATGATCAAATGTTATTGTGTAAATAATTTTGGCCGAGTACTTATAAATAGATATAGCTCTTTATAAAAGAGTAAATAACGCAAGGTCTCGGAGTTAAACCAGCCGATAAATTATCCCAAAGGCCCATCCGAGGGAAAGCAGACGACCTGACCCTTGACTGAAAAAGAGCAAAAGCCCTTCCGGAGGCTGATTTCATTGGA
>NZ_VRTY01000179.1 GCF_008017455.1 Pontibacter qinzhouensis
ATCAGCCATTGCCCTGTACCCTTGAAGCAAATCTGTCTTAAAACCTTTTGGAGGGCAATTCTATTGGAATAATTTTAGGCTGCGGCAAATTCAAAATGAGTAGTAGCCTGCCAGAAGAGCGGCTGTAAGCGAAGCCCTTGGCTCTTGTTCCCTAAAAATCCTTTGGAAGGGCAAATCCATTAGAATAATTCAGTGTGAACGTCTGCGGAGAAATCAGGCGGCCACTTCCCAGCTGGCAGGCACGCCCTGGTGCAGCTCCCTGATTAAGGTAAGGCAGCCGCTGGTATCGGCGTAAAGCTGGCACTCCCAGATGCAGATGCAGGTCCAGCCAGCTTCGCGGTACATGGTGCGGTAAGTGGCATCGCGTGCTATGTTACGCTCAAATTTATTTTGCCAGAACGCAACATTGCTTTTAGGGAGAGATGGTTGGCAGTAGGGGCAGCGGTGCCAGAAGCAACCGTGTACAAAAATAGCCAGTTTTCGGCCGGGGTAGCAAATATCTGGCTTGCCCGGCGCTTTTGGCCAGTGTACTCTGTAGCCGCGTAGTCCTGCCTGCCAAAGCTGCTTCCGGAGCAGTAACTCAGGCTTGGTGTCCCGGGCTTTGTTGCCGCGCATGTAGCGGCTCACTTTTTCCTGTAGTGTAAGTGGTGCCGTAGCCGTTTTTTTTGAGGAAGAATATTTCTTTTTAGAGGCCAAACCTGTTCCTGATAAAGTTCCGAGCTGCCTGTATAACAAGCCTGCTGCAGGATAGGTGCCCCAGAGAGTGCAGAAAGAGAGAGGTCAGATTCTGTAATAAATTCTGCTCATGCTATTGTCGTAGGGGTCGTAGCCGGGGCGTGGGCAGGTAAAGCGTTTTTCAAGGAGTTTTAAGTCGGAAAGGCAGTTAAGGTCAAAGCATTTCCATCCGGTACCGGTGATGGCACTTTTGCTTTTACTTATTTGCCAGGCGAGCAGGCAGTTTTCTGACTCTAAGTTTTTGCCCACCAGGTGTGGCTCTACAAGATAAACGTTGCTCTTATAGGTAAATTGTATCAGGAGCCTGGCCCCTATTGCCCTCGAAATGTCATCTACTAGTTGGCTGTACATGGCTACACATATTTATAAAGAGCCTTCAGATGCCTGGTTTGGTAAGTTGTGGAGATATCGCCAACCTGTTGCACCCTTAGCTAATATAAAAGTAGACAAAGGAGCAGATAGTATAAAGGAAAAAATATGCCTCAAAGTAACATAGGCTTGTTTGAGCTTAGCAATTCAGTTTATTAGGGAATCTGCTTATGGTTGCTGTTTTCCTGATTTCCCATTTTGAACAAACGCTAGCTAAAGTAACATAGCGACAAATTAATGTAACTACAGGAATAGGCAAATAAATCTTATTTAAACCTAATTTAGCAGATGTGTTATTTACTTGCCAACAGAATTTATACTTCTGGTCCATCTGATCTCAGCAATTAAAAAAGAAGTTTTTGCTTCTCTATATTATCATATTGCCCTACATTTACACTAACATTTGTTTGGAAAAATAAAGAAAACATTTAGTGCTGAAATCAACGTTAATAAGGGAAGACCTTAAAATAAGGATTAATAAACATTTTAATTTGCTGAAAATCAAGTAAACCTGCTTATGCGAATACAGGGAATATGTTTTTCTGCAATTACTTCTATCTTTGCTGCGCTTTAAAAAAGCAGCAACAAATTTTATGGACAAATATACGTACATCGCCAACGCGCATGGTGCTTACATTGATGAGCTTTATAAGTCTTATCAACAAGATCCGGAATCGGTAGAATTCGGATGGCGCAAATTTTTTGAAGGATATGAGTTTTCAGGTGCTTATACCGAAAACGGGCATGAGAAAGAAGCAGTAGCAGTCGCTCCTGCTAAATCAGCAGCTGGCGTACCAAGCGAATCCGAGAAAGAGGTAGCTGTACGTAACCTGATTTATGCCTACCGCAGCAGAGGCCACCTTCGCTCTAAAACCAACCCCGTACGCGA
Organism: Pontibacter qinzhouensis; assembly: GCF_008017455.1. Taxonomy (GTDB): domain Bacteria; phylum Bacteroidota; class Bacteroidia; order Cytophagales; family Hymenobacteraceae; genus Pontibacter; species Pontibacter qinzhouensis. The sequence continues at coordinate 1,994 of NZ_VRTY01000179.1, forward strand.
GCGCAAAGACCGCAAGGCGCTGCTCGACCTGAAAGATTTCGGTTTGACTGAAGCTGACCTGGACACGGTGTTTCAGGTAGGCGAGGTAATTGGCATAGGGCCAGCCAAACTACGCGACATTTTAGGCGCTGTCCAGAAAATATACGAAGCTGGCATCGGCTTCGAGTACATGTACATCCGCGATCCGGAAATTCTGACCTGGTTGCAACAGAAGATCGAGAAAGATTTCCTGAGCTTTAACCCCGGTGTGGAGTACAAAAAACGCATTCTTTCTAAACTGAACGAAGCGGTTGTATTCGAGAACTTTTTGCATACAAAATTCTTAGGCCAGAAGCGATTCTCCCTGGAAGGTGGCGAAACCACTATTCCGGCGCTTGATGCCATAATAGACAAAGCCTCTGAACTGGGAGCTAAAGAAGTAGTGATAGGCATGGCTCACCGTGGCCGCCTGAACGTGCTGGCCAACATCATGGGCAAAACCTATGAGCAGATATTCTCTGAGTTTGAAGGTACCGCAGTGCCGGACCTGACTTACGGAGATGGTGACGTGAAATACCACATGGGCTTCTCTTCGGAGGTGGATACCCCATCTGGCAATAAAGTAAACCTGAAACTGGCACCAAACCCATCGCACTTAGAGGCGGTAAACCCGGTGGTAGAAGGTTTTGTGCGTGCCAAAATAGACTGCATGTACGACAACGACCCACGCCAGATCGTGCCCATCCTGATACACGGCGATGCGGCTGTGGCTGGTCAGGGTATTGTGTATGAAGTAACGCAGATGTCGAAACTGGCAGGTTACGCTACAGGTGGTACTATCCACTTCGTAATCAACAACCAGATCGGCTTTACCACCGATTTCGTGGATGCCCGTTCTTCTATTTACTGTACCGATGTAGCCAAAATGATTGATGCACCGGTGTTGCACGTAAACGGCGATAACCCGGAGGCAGTAGTATTTGCGGTGCGACTGGCAACAGAGTACCGTCAGAAGTTTGGAGGCGACATTTTTATAGACATGGTGTGCTACCGCCGCCATGGCCACAACGAGGCCGATGAGCCTAAATTTACGCAGCCGCACCTTTACAACCTGATTTCGAAACACCCGAACCCACGCGAGGTGTATAGCAAAGAACTTGTTAGCCACGGCGAGATAGATGCTGAACTGGCCGACTCCATGGACAAAGAGTTCCGTCAGTTGCTACAGGATCGCCTGGATATGGTGAAGCAAAAGCCTTTGCCTTATAACTACCAGACCCTGGAGAAAGAGTGGAAAACACTGCGCCGTTCTAAATCAGATGATTTTGATCAGTCGCCTGCCACTGGTATTTCAGAAGAAGTGGTTGCCAAGGTAGGAGAGGCGCTTACATCGGTTCCGCAAGGCTTTAAGCCCCTGAAGCAGATAGAAAAGTTGCTGAAAGACCGTAAAGAAATGTTTTTTGAAACCCGCCAGTTAAACTGGGCTGCCGCTGAGTTATTAGCTTATGGCTCTATTTTAACAGACGGCAAAGTGGTTCGATTGAGCGGACAGGATGTGCAGCGCGGTACGTTCTCGCATCGTCATGCTGTTCTCCGCGATGCCAATACCAATGCTCCTTACTGCAACCTCAACAACGTGCAGGAAGACCAGCGCCAGTTAGAGATTTATAACTCGCTGCTATCGGAGTATGGTGTGCTTGGCTTTGAGTTTGGCTACGCTATGGCTAACCCAAATGCTCTTGTGATCTGGGAAGCGCAGTTCGGTGACTTTGCCAACGGTGCCCAGGTAATGATAGACCAGTTTATAACAGCTACAGAATCTAAGTGGCAGCGTATGAACGGGGTGGTAATGCTGTTGCCGCACGGTTACGAAGGCCAGGGACCAGAGCACTCTAATGCCCGCCCGGAGCGTTTTCTGCAGTTAGCTGCCGAAAACAATATTTTTGTAACGCATATCACCACGCCAGCTAACTTCTTCCATATGCTGCGCCGCCAGCTGGCCCTGCCATTCCGCAAGCCAGCTGTTAACATGTCGCCTAAGTCGCTGCTGCGCCACCCTTCGGTGGTGTCGCCGGTAGAGGAGTTTACTTCTGGAGGCTTTAAAGAAGTTATTGGTGATGCATTTGCTGTTGCCAAGACCGTGAAGAAAGTGTTGTTGTGTACTGGTAAAATATTTTTCGATCTGCTCGAAGAACAACAGAAAAACAAGCGCTCCGATGTGGCCATTATCCGGCTGGAGCAGCTCGCACCGTTCCCGAAAGTGCAGTTGGAGGCCGAGCTTCAGAAATACAAGAACGCTAAAATTTACTGGGTTCAGGAAGAACCGGAGAACATGGGCGCCTGGCTGTATATTCTGAACCTGATGCGCAAGCAGGTAGAAGATGTGGTGGCGCGTAAGCCAAGTGCATCGCCTGCCACAGGCTATATGAAAGTGCACGTAAAAGAGCAGCAGGATATCATAAACAGAGCATTCGGAAATTAATTTAAGAGGTATGCCGTATCGGCAGGATATGCACGACAAAAGTTCTTGCTTTCCTGCTCATAGGGCATACCTTCTGCGTATTTCATAATTCGTCATTCATAATCTAAATAAATATGAGTTTAGAAGTAAAAGTGCCTGCCGTAGGCGAATCAATAACCGAGGTAACAATAGCCCAATGGCTGAAAAAAGACGGTGATCGCGTAGAAATGGATGAGGTGATTTGTGAGCTGGAATCTGATAAAGCAACATTCGAATTGCCCGCCGAAGCCGCAGGTATTTTACGGATAGTAGCACAGGAAGGCGACACTATAGAAGTGGGAGCGCTCATCTGCAAAATTGAGCAGAATGGTGAGGCTTCTGCCAGCCCGGCTGCTCCAGCCGCCGCCTCTGCACCAGCTGAAGCTTCTGCCCCAGCCGAAGAAGCAGCCCCTGCCGCACAAGAAGGAGGCACAGGCGAAGCAATAGAAATGAAAGTTCCTACTGTAGGCGAATCTATAACAGAAGTTACCATTGCCAACTGGCTGAAAAACGATGGCGACCGTGTAGAAATGGATGAGATTATTGCCGAGCTGGAATCTGATAAAGCTACATTTGAGCTACCCGCAGAAGGTGCCGGTACGCTTCAGATAGTGGCACAACAAGGAGACACCATCGAAATTGGCGCTACCATTTGCCGCATTGTGGCAGGTGCTGGCGGTGCTGCTGTTAAACCAGCTGTTCAGCCAAGTGCTTCAGCATCTCAGCCTGCTGCGCAACCAGCAGCTGCTACTGGCTATGGCAACCAGACCTATGCTTCTGGTACGCCATCGCCGGCTGCCGGCAAAATACTTTCTGAAAAAGGCATTAACCCTGCCGATGTGCAAGGCACCGGCCGCGATGGTCGCATTACCAAAGAAGATGCCCAAGGCGCTGAGAAAGCTGCCGCTAAACCAGCTGCTGCTCCGGCCCCTGCCGCCAAGCAAGAAGCTGCTGCCCCGGCTGCCGCCACCGG
>NZ_VRTY01000018.1 GCF_008017455.1 Pontibacter qinzhouensis
CCTTCTACAATAAGGTTGTGGTCTGTTTGCGGGAGTTTAATGTTTTTTACATCTATTTCGATGCCCTCGGCTGCCGCAGCACGATGCGGGGAGGCAGCCATTTTAAGGCGGTAAGCCTCCGGAAAAAATACTGCCTGCTCATGCGTCACCAGACTCTTTACAGTGTCGGTGTCAGTAAAATCGAGGCCTCCGGCCTGCACGGGTTTCCAATAATCTGCCTGGAGGGACTCGGTAAGTATGGCAGCGGCAACTGTTTTGCCTACGTCCGTTCCGATGCCTGTTACAAAGTAGCGTTTCATGTGTGTCTCTTAATGGCGCCTACAAGCCCATCAATTTCCTGTTGAGTGTTAAACGAATGGACAATGAGCCGTAACCGTTCGCTTCCTTTCGGAACGGTAGGGCTCATGACCGGGCGAATGTCGTATCCTTGGTTCTGTAATGCCAAAGCCAGGGGCTTCAGCTGCTGCGCATCCGGCACAAAAACAGATAGAATAACACTGTTTTGTGGGGTGCAGCTAATTGTTTCTATATCATTTAACTGGTTAAATAAATAAGCCGACAGTTGCTTTACCTCCTCCCGGTCCTGATGCAGGGTAGGCAGCAGCTGGTAAGCACCTTTAAGTGCCAGAACAGCGTGAGTCGGCAACGCGGTGGTATAAATAAAAGCGCGACTGTAGTTCACCAGAAATTGGCGCAGCACAGCCGGACCTACTACCGCTGCTCCATGGCAACCCATGGCTTTGCCGTAGGTCAATACTCTGGCAAAAACCTTTTTTTCCATCCCCAACTCCACTACCAGGCCTTCGCCGTTGGGGCCGTATAAGCCAATTGCATGTGCTTCATCTACTACTAAAGCGGCCTTAAACTCCTGGCATAGCTCCACCAGTTGCACTAAGGGAGCCTGGTCGCCGTCCATCGAGTACACCGATTCTACTACCACAAACACCTGCCCGCTGGCGTGCTGCAGCTTTTGACGCAGGTCTTCCAGGCTGTTGTGCCGGAAGGAGTAGGATTTGGCAAAACTAAGCCGCATGCCATCTTTAAGCGAGGCATGGCTGGCTTCGTCGTAAAAAACAGTGTCGCCACGTTGCGGCACCGCCGATAACAGCCCCACGTTGGCACTGTAACCCGAATTAAAAAGCAAGGCAGCTTCTGCTTTATGGAAGCGGGCAATCTCCGTTTCCAGTTCCTCCATCAGGGGCCAGTTACCAGACAGAAGCCTGGAGCCGGTTGCACCAATGGGGAGCTGCCAATATTTTTCCGATTCCTGCTGTATAAGCCGCTTCAGGTTCTCAGACCTTGCCAGGCCCAGGTAATCGTTTGAGCAGAAGTCGGTAAGGTTGCCGGTGAACCGGAGCTGCCGTAGGTTTCCCTGGGCTTCGCGCTCTGCCAGTTTACCGGCTAACTTCTCTTCTAAGGCCTTCCACATGTTTACCAATTGCCAGATGTTAAATAGTAGATGCTCTTACCTTTCGTTGTTTGTTCCTTTAATCTATGTCTTCACCTTTCGGAATCCGATATTGCACTGCCATCTTCAATAGGTCACAAGACGCAGGACACATGCCATAGGATTATTTTTTTTTCTGTAAAATTGGAAAAATCAAATGCTGATTTCTTCTAAGTTGTGTCGCCACCTATAGGTTATAGGTAGCTGTTTAAGCAGCTACAGTTAAACACAAGGGCTTTAGACCTTTGGATGAAATTCTACGAAACTCCTTCCGAAGGCTATTTTCATTTAAATAATTACCAGGCCGAATCGTGCAGTTACTTTTTAGCGGACGCAGGATCAGGGCACCTGTTATCAAATGCCTTCAGAAATAGAAGCTCCAGAAATTTAACAGGTTTCTGCTGCGACTTCTTTAAACGACTGGCGTGGTTGCAGGCCCAGGAGCTCAAACATAGCTTTGTCAGTGTCGAAATCAGGGTTAGGGGTGGTCAGCAACTTTTCGCCGGTAAAAATGGAGTTAGCACCTGCCAGAAAGCAAAGGGCCTGCTCCGTTACGCTCATCTGCTCGCGACCAGCCGAAAGTCGCACCATCGCTTGCGGCATCAGGATGCGGGCGGTGGCGATCATGCGTACCATCTCCCACACCGACACACGCGGCTGCTCTGCCAATGGCGTGCCTTTTACCGGCACCAGCGCATTAACCGGTACCGACTCGGGGTGCTGCGGCAGCGTGGAGAGCGTATGCAGCATGCCGATTCTGTCTTCGTCTGTCTCGCCTAAGCCAATAATGCCACCGCTGCAAACCGAAATACCTGCTTCGCGCACGTGCTCAAGTGTGTCGAGGCGGTCGTTGTAGGTGCGGGTGGTTATGATTTTATCGTAATGCTCCTCTGAGGTGTCGAGGTTGTGGTTATAGGCGTAGAGGCCGGCCTCTTTCAGGCGTTGCGCCTGGTACTCGTTCAGCATGCCCAGGGTGCAGCATACTTCCAGCCCCAGTTCGTTTACGCCTTTCACCATTTCCAGTACCTGGTCGAAGTCGCGGTTATCTCGGATCTCACGCCAGGCAGCGCCCATGCAAAAGCGGGTGGAGCCGCCTTCTTTGGCACGTTGCGCCGAGGTAAGCACCTGATCCTTGCTCAGCAGTTTATGCACATCCACACCTGTATGGTACCGGGCAGCCTGCGGACAATAAGAGCAGTCTTCCGGGCAACCACCTGTTTTTACCGAAAGCAAGGTACATACTTGTACTTCGCCGGTGGCCTGGTATTGCTTGTGCACAGTGGCAGCTTCAACGATCAGCTCCAGTACGGGCTTGTAATAAATAGCCTTTATCTCTTCCAGACTCCAGTTGTTGCGGAGGTCTGTTTTTTGTCCGTTTTGCGTCATGGTACTCGTGTTTAGAATGCGAAGGTAATCTCTAGATTCAACAATAAAAATTTGTTTTGCCTATTGCGAAAGTGGATAATTAGCTAATATACTAAAATAGTGGAGCTTGGCGGTGGAAAAGCCATTTGTTAATTTGTTTGTAAGTTTTCGGGAAGCCGCAGCTGAGTTGCCTGCACCAAAACCTTCGGCAGAATTATTCTAATGAAAATGACCTTCTGAAAGGATTTTATGGATTTTATACTAAGGGCAAGAAGGGAGATATTTCCTTTTCTATCGGGAGTTGATTAGGAGAGGAGTAAGGCCGGTTGAGATTTGGGTTGGTGTTTCATTTTTTCCATTGTTTTGCCAAGATCCTCCAGTTTTGTCATCCAGAAGGGATCTTGTGGGCGAGAGCCTTCTGCAAGAGCTACTGGCTTTGTAGCCTGAGTGAGCTGAGTTGCTAGTCTCTCTTTGGCTGCACCAGGTGCCTGTTTTATTGCTTATGCTTTTATTCTTCTTGTCTTAATAAAAACAGAACCTAAAAAATCAAGACCCGCCAAATAGAGGGCTCCTGCACCCCCACTCGCTGAACGGTGTTCGCTCTGTAGTAGCCGTAGAGAACCGGCTGTTTTATGGCTTTACCTGGTAATACCTTCAGGTTCGGGAAACACTAAGCTCGACTTTAACATTTTTGAAAACAGAAAAAGAATGCCTTCAGAGCGTAATTAAAGCACTTTTTAATTTTTGCATGTTATAAATTTACCCGACATTCAGAAATAGAAATGCCAATAGCATATAATTCACTGTTTGGCTGTTCTTGATTTCTAAAAATGCTAAAGTCGAGCTAAGAGGTCGTGTAAAAACAAAAAGAGCCAGCTGGTATAGCTGGCTCTTTTTACATTTGTTGTTTTAATAAAATTATACGTCTACGCGGGCGTACTTGGCATTGCGTTCTATAAAGTCGCGGCGTGGGCCTACCTCATCGCCCATGAGCATAGAGAACAGGTGATCGGCTTCTGCGGCAGAGTCGATAGATACACGCTTTAGGCTTCGGGAAGTAGGGTCCATGGTGGTGTTCCAGAGCTGCTCCGGGTTCATCTCTCCAAGACCTTTGTAACGCTGTACGTTCACAGTGTCTTCACGTCCTTTACCTACTTCGCGAATGGCATCTAGGCGATCTTGCTCGCTCCAGCAGTAGCGCTCTTCCTTGCCTTTTTTAACGAGGTAAAGCGGAGGTAGTGCAATGTAGATATAGCCATTCTCGATCAGCTCTTTCATGTAGCGGAAGAAGAAGGTGAGAATCAGCGTACGAATGTGTGATCCGTCTACATCCGCATCCGTCATGATGATGACTTTGTGGTAACGCAGTTTCTGCATGTTCAGGGCTTTGTCGTCTTCGGGAGTGCCAAAGCTCACGCCAAGAGCCGTGATCATGTTCTTGATCTCTTCGTTTTCGTAGATGCGGTGTTCCTGTGCTTTCTCCACATTCAGGATCTTGCCACGAAGCGGAAGAATGGCCTGAAACTTACGGTCGCGGCCCTGCTTGGCAGAACCACCCGCTGAGTCACCTTCCACCAGGTAGAGTTCGCAGTTCTCCGGGTTGCTATCGGAGCAGTCGGCGAGTTTACCAGGTAAGCTGGTGCCGGAAAGCACGTTTTTGCGCTGCACCATTTCGCGGGCCTTGCGGGCTGCAAAACGAGCTTGTGCCGCCAGTATTACCTTTTGCACAATAATACGCGCCTCTCTTGGATGTTCTTCCAGGTACTCGTTCAGCATTTCTCCTACTGCCACATCCACAGCACCCGAAACCTCTGAGTTACCCAGTTTGGTTTTGGTCTGACCTTCGAACTGCGGCTCTGCTACTTTCACTGAGATTACAGCCGTCAAACCTTCCCGGAAGTCATCACCGGCAATATCAATCTTCACCTTGTCGAGCATGCCCGATTTTTCGGCGTAGCTTTTCAGGGTGCGGGTAAGTGCTCTCCTGAAACCGGCCACGTGTGTGCCTCCTTCGATGGTATTGATGTTGTTTACGTAAGAGAAAATATTCTCTGAGTAGGAGGTGTTATACTGCAGCGCAATTTCTACGGGAACGCCGTTTTTCTCGCTTTCAACGTGTATAGGTTCCGGTATCAGGTTCTCCCGGGTCTCGTCGAGGTAGGCCACAAACTCCTTTAAGCCACCTTCCGATAAAAATGAATCTGTCAGCAATGGCTGTCCTTCTTCGTCGAGTTCGCGCAGGTCCTGCAGGTTAATCCGGATGCCTTTGTTCAGGAACGAAAGCTCCCGCATACGGCTCTGGATGGTATCGTACTTATATTCGGTGGTGGTGAAAATAGAGCCGTCAGGCTTAAACTGCACCGTGGTACCGGTTTTGTCTGTAACACCGATTTCGCGCACCGGGTACTGCGGCGCGCCAATATTAAAGTGTTGTTCAAAAATTTTGCCGTTGCGGTGTACTGTTACGTGCAGGTCGGTAGAGAGCGCGTTAACGCAGGAAACCCCTACGCCGTGCAAACCTCCCGATACTTTATAGGTGTCTTTATCGAATTTACCTCCGGCGTGCAGTACCGTCATTACTACCTCCAGGGCAGAGCGGCCTTCTTTCTGGTGAAAGTCAGTTGGGATGCCCCGCCCGTTGTCGGAAACGGTAACGGAGTTATCGGGATTTATGGTAACTGAAATTTCGTCGCAATGGCCGGCCATGGCCTCATCGATGGAGTTATCGACTACTTCCCACACCAGGTGGTGCAGGCCCTTTATACCAATATCGCCAATGTACATGGCAGGTCGCTTGCGGACTGCTTCGAGCCCTTCCAGCACCTGAATACTATCTGCTGAATAATTATTTGCTACTTGTTTTTCTTCCACTTCACTCATGTGTGTAAAAAGATACATTAATAGGTAAAATTACCACTTTAATTTCGTTTTAGCTATACTTTTATAACCAACAACTGCTGTTTTATGCAGGCGCAATCGCAGTGTCGGCTTCAGTTGAGCCTAACCTTTCTATAACAACAAATTAAGGCTTTAGGTGCCTCTTATGCCACTATACTAGTTGCAGGTATCAAATCAAGGTTAGAGCAGGAAGGGGAGGAGCTATAATGTATCTTTTGCCAACAGGAGGGGTTGTTCCTTTAGCTTCTTTTGCTGGTGTCTCTGCTGCTTCATAGCATAAAAGGTAACTGGTAGACGTTGCTGCAAGTGGTAGCAAGTATCCTGAATAATCAGAATCCTGATTTGAATACCTTACTTTAAACAGGATATAAGTATTTAGACACACGACTTTTCGTTCTGTTAAAATTGAAGAGGTAAAACTTTATATGCAGTAAGGTTCAGTCACAGTTCATAGTGTTAGTTTGGAATTTCGTTGTTTAGGTTGTTCATTCTGAATGAATTAGCTAGATAAAGTACCTGCAAATGGTATTTTAGACTGGTAAAGCAGAAGCTTCATTAATAAATAATAAACAGAAACAAAAGGTAGTTTTCGAAAATAGCCTAACGGGTATTAGTTTTGATAAATTTTTAATGAAATCGCTTGAAAGAGTTAGTTGTTTGAAGTTTTTTAAATTTATCGGTTATTTTTTGCTTTATTTTCATTGTAAAATATTTTTTATTAAAATATTTTGAATGTTAAAAAACTTCGCTTTATATTTGTAGCACATAAAGACACTGTAGGGTGTTGAAACTGGCAGACAAGCCCTCCTCTCTCGGGGGTGGAGAATCCGGGATAAAGCAATTATATTTTTTAATCAACTAAAGAATTTTGCCTAACTACTTCGTGGAGGTTCGATTCCTTCCCCTACAGCGAAAGCCCCACCTGAAAAGGTAGGGCTTTTTTTATTTCTGGCAATGCGTACTACCCTTGGCTGTTTTTAGATAAAAATGCTTTTGAAGGCCAATTTCATTAGATTAATCTCGTAGTGCATGCATCCAAATAAGATTTATTGGGTAGACCCTTGGCACATTTCAGATGAAAATCCTTAGGAAGGCTATTTTTATTAGAATAATTTGTAATCTGATATTGAAATAGAGATTTATTTATCCGACAAAACTTACGTGCATGCACTTCGTGTAGCATAAAGGTTAAATTGTTGTGTATTCTGTTCCAATGCAGGAATGTTGCCGGTGAAAACAGGCGGCAACAGTGAAAAGTGAAGCAGATAAAGGACTATTTATGCAGGACTAGCCGGCAAAGAACAGTAGAAGGCTACAAGACAAAACGCCCGGACTTATACAGGTCCGGGCGCTCGTATGTACACATCTGAAAATCTATGTAAGCTTACATCAGGCTTTTGTAAATCGTGAAGCTGGAGATGGCAACTATCAGGATACCAACCATCAGCATGAGGGTTTTAGGTTTTATCTTTTTAGCCATAAACGCTCCGATCGGGGCAGCCACTACGCCACCGGTAATCAGGCCCAGCACAATCTGCCAGCTATCGATGCCAACAAAGAAAAGAAAGACTCCTGTGCTGAAGAAGGCTACAAAAAATTCGGCAGTGTTAACAGTGCCAATGGTTTCGTTGGGTGTTTTACCTTGTAGTATAAGGTTTGAAGTTACGATTGGTCCCCAGCCGCCGCCGCCAACTGCATCGAAAAAGCCACCGGTTAAGCCTAATAACGAGACCCGCTTCACTTCTTCTTTCGGTTTAATGTTCCGGAAGCTTTTAACAATGAGCAGCATACCAATCAGGAGCAGGTAACCCGACACATAAGGTTTCACCATGTTGCCATCAAAATAATCGGAGATAAGCCAGGCCCCGATAACCGCCCCTATAACACCGGGAATCACAATCTTGAGGAATAGTTTTGTGTTTACGTTCTTTAAAAAGAGATGCGACAAACCCGACACTCCTGTTGTGAAAACCTCTGCTGTGTGCACACTGGCCGACGCTACAGCCGGCGATACTCCAAAGTAGAGCAACAGCGAAGAGCAGCTTACCCCATAGGCCATGCCCAGTGCTCCGTCTACTATCTGGGCCAGAAAGCCGGCTGCCACAAATATAAGAAAGGTGCTATCGAAGGTTATGCTGTAGCTGGTATCGCTATACACCAGCACTTTTAGCGCCAGAAAAATAACCAAGCCTACTTTCAGTGCTATAATCAGCCGTCCAATGTGCTTTAGTGAAATTTTATTTGTCATTCCTTTTTAAGGTTACTTTATGGTAAATACTTAATCGTGCTATTTCTCTACTATAAAAATCGACTCCTGAGGAGCGTTGCTGAAACCAGTACAGGTAGCCTAACTCCAGAGCAAGCGCTTCTGTAACACCCCACTTTACACCCGCATACATCCTGTTCTGGTCGAACACGTTCTTGCCGATGGTTTTCCCGAAGTTGAGCATGGCCTCGTCATAGACTACCAGCCCCAGGTCCTCGGTCTCTTTTTTTACAAGCGGCACCTCAACCTGCAATCTGTATCGGAACCTGAAGTTAAAATTATAACCGGGCAGCAGGTCCTGTTCCTCCACCTTCCTGATAAAGCGTTCTTCGAGCATGTACCGGTGGTTCAGGTTAGCTTTCCCAAGTTTCTGCTTCAGGGTTATATCGTGCTGCACCCTCAGTTCCGGCACAACCAGGTCGCTTGTAGACCTGGGGTCCTGGGGGTACTGCAGGGCATACGTAATCCCCAAGCCTGCCTGCAAGTGCTCCGCCACCATGTACCTCCCCTGTGTTCGCATTACCAAGTGGTGTTGCTTCATGGGCGAGTGGAACATACGGTTATCTATTTCAGTCTGAAGCAGTAGCTTTGGGCTAATAGTAAGCTGGTTCTGGTAGCGCACCCAAAGCAAATCCTGCCGCTGTATGTTTTTAGTTGGCTGCACCTGTGCCAGCACCAGAACCGGAAAAAAAAATAAAAGCAAGAACAAAATCCGCATACTGCAGGTGTGAAAGCTAATTTTAACGCAATGTATATTAAATCTATTAAAGAGGTAGACAAACATTTAAAAATATTTTTGTTTACTTCAGGGGAGTCCAGGCTAAAGGCTTAAGCGCTTAAGTTTTGTAATTGTTTGTCTATAGCAACCGGAATATACTTAAACTAATAACAAATATTAGGGTGATAAGGGCTTAATTTGTTAACAAACAGTAAAATACAGCCAAGAAACAGATTAGCCTGTGTTTGTTTGGAGGATTTTATTTAGCGCAGCACTTATAGGTGCTTCTCTCTGCCTCTCCATTAGTAGGTGAAAGCAACTACTAGTGCTCCTCCAATTGAATTACTTAAGATTTTATGCCTCTGCAAAGGAATTTTAAGGAGGCCGGAGGCTGCAGAATAGTAAGCACGAGCGAGAACACTCGCGCCATCATAATTTTTTAATTTGGCGAAGCACTAGGTAGAGAAGTGTTAAATCTGGAAATCAATAGGTTGTTTAGACTCTTCTTCTAAAAAGGCATGAAGTGCTTCGAGATCGGTTAGGTAAGTGGTATCCAGAATAGCGGCTGTAGCATCGCGCACTTTCTTCATCACAATCCGGATTTCGCAGGTCGCCTCGTTCTGGCACTCGTCGCACTTGCGGTAGTATAGGTGGCTTACGCATGGTATTTGTGCCAAGGGTCCATCTATCATCCTGATAATATTGCCAACCGATATCTCAGAGGGTTCCTTGGCTAAAGAATAACCACCTCGCTTGCCCCTCACACTATGTAAAATGCCATTCGTTTTCAGGTCAACCAGAATTGCCTCCAGAAACTTACGCGGTATCCGTTCTTTTTCGGCTATGTCAGAAATGTTGACTAACCCGGCTTGCTGTTGCTTTGTAAGATAAACGAGTGCTTTAAGAGCGTATTTTGCTTTTTTTGAAAGCATGAAAAGTTCCTTTTGGTGTTGCCTGCAAAGTTACGGAAATGAAAGGGAATCCGAAAATTAATAGTTTCCGCCCCGGCTTGGCCCCACCTCCGCAGCATTTTTTGATTGTGCGTTGCTGAATAGTTGATTACTGATTGTTGTTTTGGGAATGTTGCACTTCGGAGGTGCAACGCAGCCAATTCATAACTATTTACTTCTTAACGTTTATTACCAACAGAAAATCCGAAGGTAACGCGGGTGTCGTTTTTTTTGCGGCCTGGTTCCACAATGCTTTCGTAGGTGTTCTCGAAGTTGCTTCTAATGGTTACCCACCTTGTCAATGGTAATTCTACTGAGATGATCGTGTTCCAGCGCAGGTTCGAAAAGTCTTCGAGCGATGGCAGGAAAAAGGTGGTGTGGGAGAGGCGGATGCGTTTGTTCTGGAAAGAGTGCTTACCCCGAAGACGCGCAGAATTACGTTGCGTTACAATGGTAGGCCTCTCCCGAAAGTTAGTAGATTCGTGTATAATGGCGTTTGTAAAAGATAATTCGTGCCTTTCGTTTTTCAGAAGCTTAAATCCTACACCTGCTCCTGCTAATTGCCGCAGGTCGATGCGCCGCAGGTTGCTACGCTCCAGCGTACCCATGGCAAAGCCGTATATCTTGTTTTGCTTTAGTACCTCAATGTTCATATCGGTGTACCACTCCCGCTCCGCCAGCAATTGGTTTTGCCGCCCATAGGCAAACCGTGGGTTGGTGGTAATGGTTATAGCCGGACCACCAAAAACTGCCTCGGTGCGCAGCACCACCAGGCTACGGTCTACGTTGCCCCAGCTAAAGTTACCGTCGCCGATAAAGCGGTAGCTAACCGAGTCGATGAGTACAAAACGCGGCACTACCAGGCTATCGGGTGGGGGAGCCAGAAGAGTGTCTTGTGCCGGAACTGGTGGCGAAGGTGGTACCACAACGGGTTGTTGTGCAAAAGCAGCGGGTGCGCTACAAAAAACGGCAAGCAGTACAGAAAGTGATGCGAGTAGGGTGGATGCAATTCTTCTCATTACCCGAAGGTCGGGAAAACCCGGCTATATGCAAAAAAATGTTACCGCTTATCATGGATTTGAGGGTGTGTACGACAAAGCACAGTTGTCATCCTGCCAAGGATCTTGTGGACGAGAAGCTCCTTCCTGAAACTTTAAGAAAATCCTGTTAATCCACTAATCCTAATTCAGACAAAAAGCCTTTGGAAGGCCAATTTCATTAGAATAATCGCTCCAGAACCTTTAAAATAATTTAATGGCACTTAGTGTAGCACACAACTAAATTATTTGATGATTGAATACTTGACTAACCAATAATTAAAAATGTTATCAATAATTTTCCTGAAAATTGGTGTTGATTAAAAATTATTATATATTTGTCTACTATTTCTATAGACTATAAAATAAAAATTAGTGCTACCGTTATAAGCTACCAGAAAAAATAAAGCCAATGAAAAATATATACTCAATCAGATCACATGAAGGTTTGTCAACTTTCGAATCAAACGACATAGTTTTAATGCAGAACCGCATCTGCTGTTGTTGCTGATTTCTATTTCTCTTCTTAACAAGTTTCAGAATAAATTTACCCAGATTTTCGCTGATACTGTCTGGTACACAGTCGCAATGTAAAATCCTGGTTCTCCTTCTGGATTTTTTTCCAGCGATAAAGAACATGTTTAACACAGTGTGTATGCCTGCAGCAAAGGTGTACAGGTGCTGTATTGACTAAAAAAGCTTTCCCGGTTTTTAGTGCCTCTGGTACAGGCACCGGCCGGGAAAGCAGGTAATAAATACTAACACACAAATTTAGCAATTATGAAAAATTTACTACTACAAAGTAGTAAGGTTTTGCTGTTGTTGGCAGCCGCCAATGTAGCAGGCCCGGCAGCAGCAAACGCCACTTTACATACACCGACTTCTCTTTCTGCAACTATACACCTTCAAGCTAAACTGCAACCACTGCAAAACCCTATCACAGGCAAGGTGACTTCTGCTAAAGGAGAGCCGCTGCCAGGTGTAACAGTAGTGCTGAAAGGAAGCAGTACAGGTACTATTACTGATCTCGATGGCAACTTTAGCCTGCCATTAAACCAAAACAACGGCACCCTTGTCTTCTCTTATGTTGGCTATCAGACAAAGGAACTGGCCTATACCGGGCAGCAGCGCCTGCGGGTAAGCCTGTCAGAAGATGCCAGGGCCTTGAGTGAGGTGGTAGTAGTGGGCTATGGAATGCAGGAGCGTAAAAACCTGATTGGCTCCATCGCCAAAGTAGATCCATC
Organism: Pontibacter qinzhouensis; assembly: GCF_008017455.1. Lineage (GTDB taxonomy): Bacteria > Bacteroidota > Bacteroidia > Cytophagales > Hymenobacteraceae > Pontibacter > Pontibacter qinzhouensis. The sequence continues at coordinate 11,926 of NZ_VRTY01000018.1, forward strand.
AGAGACAAAAGGAATAGCCGTAGGTAGCCTCGATGCGCAGTTGCAGGGCAAGGTGGCAGGCGTGCAGATTTCCTCTCCGACGGGTGTGCCGGGAGAGGCCTCTAACATTCGTGTGCGCGGCGCTACCTCCATCAACGCCAGTAACGATCCGCTTTATGTAATAGACGGGGTGTTCATCAACGGTAACAGCCTCCAAACCTTAAATACTGGCGGCAAGGCTACTTCTCCTATAGCAGACATTAATCCTTCCGATATTGAAAGTATTGAGGTACTAAAAGATGCTACCGCAACAGCCCTTTATGGGGCAAGGGGAGCAAATGGTGTGGTAATCGTAACAACCAGGCGTGGAAATTACAATCAGAAACCAAAAATATCCTTCAATACCTCTCATGGCTGGGCGAAAGCGGTAAAGCTGTGGGACCTGACCACAGGTCCGGAACATGCCGAACTGGTAAATGAGCATTGGGTCAATACCGGCCTGGATAATCCTGCGCTGAACAGGACAGAAGCAAACAGGCCTTACCGCCCGGTAGCGGAAGGCGGCAGGGGGCTGCCGGAAGAGCAGCAGACTTACGACAGGTTAAGCGAGGTATTCCGGACGGCCGCTATCCAGAACTATGACTTATCCCTGAGTGGGGGCACCAGCACTACTAAATACTATATCAGCGGGGGCTACACGAACCAGGAATCCATTTTAAAGCCAATCGGGTTTGAACGGGCCAGTTTTAAAGTAAACCTCGACCAGAACGTTAGCGATAAGGTAAAAGTAGGAACCAGCAACTCCTTCTCCAGGACCGTGCGCAACCAGGGCAGGGCAGGAGACGGTCCGCGCGGCGGGCTGCTGCAGGCGGCCCTGCACTCGCCTACGGTTTTGTCGCCATACAATGCGAGCGGTGAACTTGTTGGCCGGGCCGGTTTCGATAACGTAACGCTGCTGCTGGAGAACTACGATGTAAACACCACCAGCTTGCGCTACATTGGCAACCTGTATGCGGAGGCGGAACTGCTGCCAAACCTGAAATTTAAAACAAGCTTCGGCGTAGATTATAATAATTACGACGAGTCGGAGTACTGGAACACCTTCTTAATTGAAGGAAGTCAGGGAGGTCTGGCCACCTCCAGCCTCACCCAATATTCCAGCCTGCTAAACGAGCAGACGCTGTTTTATAAGAAGACGCTGAGCGAGAAACATACACTAGGCGTACTGGTGGGAAATACCCTGCAGAAAGACGTGCTTTCCCGCACCTACGCCGAGGGCAGGGGCTTTGCTAACAATGAGTTCAAAATCATTTCCTCAGCTGCCACAACGCTCGGCTCCCAAAGCTGGTCTGCCAATACGCTGGCTTCCTTCTTCTCCAGAATAGACTATAACTATGGCGGCAAGTACTTGCTCGATATTAGCTTCCGGGCAGATGGTTCCTCCCGCTTTGGGGCAAACAATAAGTGGGGCTATTTTCCGGCGGTTGGCGCTGCCTGGCGTGTAAAAGAAGAGAACTTCCTGCGGGATGTGGAGGCGCTGAGCGACCTGAAGCTAAAAACCAGCTACGGTATTACCGGCAACCAGGGTGGCATCAGCAACTTTGCGGCCCAAGGCCTCTGGACAGGCGGTACTCCCTATCAGGATAATCCGGGTACAGCGCCACAGCAACTGGGCAATCCCGACCTGAAGTGGGAGGAGACCCGGCAGTTTAACCTGGGCTTAGAAGCTGGCTTTATCAACAACAGGCTGGCCCTGGAGGCAAATGTGTACCATAAATACACCACCAACGGGCTGCTCCAGATACCGCTCCCTGCCACCACCGGCTTCAGCTCTTACTGGAGCAATGCCGCTGAGATCAGCAACAAAGGCTTTGAGCTGGGCATCAACTCCGTTAACGTCAACACAAACGACTTTACCTGGTCTACCAGTTTTAACATTGCCCGCAACATCAACAAGATTGAGAAGCTGGAAAACCCCTTGCGCTATGGCAGCCGCGACCTTATTCTGCAGCAGGAAGGGCACCCGCTGTACTCGTTCTGGGTCTATAACCAACTCTACGTAGACCCACAGACAGGCGATGCCGTGTACGAAGATGTGAACCAGGACGGCCGGATTACAACAGAAGACCGGCTGATTGTGGGCGATATCTGGCCCAAATATTTTGGTGGTCTTACCAACAACTTCACCTATAAAGGCTTCGACCTCTCGGCATTTCTGGCTTTCCAGTTTGGCAACAAAGTATATAACCATAATGCTTTCTTTGGCGAGGCAGGCGGGGCCCGCGATGAGGCCCGCGTTATTTTTGCCAACAACCTGAACAGGTGGCAGCAGCCAGGCGACATAACCGATGTGCCCCGCATAGATGGCATTAATATCAACAACTATCGCGATGGGGGTAGCCGCTGGCTGGAAGACGGTTCCTTTGTGCGTCTGCGCTCTCTGAACCTGGGCTACACCCTGCCGAAGAACCTGACAGAGAAACTGCACCTAGAAACGCTGCGACTTTACTTCTCCGGCACCAACCTGTTCCTGCTTACACAATACACCGGGGCAGATCCCGAATCAAGCGCCAGCTCATCGCCCAATGCACAAGGCATCGACTTAGGAACGCCGCCACAGCCACGTACCCTGCAGTTCGGCCTGAACCTGACTCTTTAATTGGGCTTTTCAGCCAAAAAGGTAAACAGTTTTTACATTTTTAATTCTTGATTTCATGAAAAGTATATATGCGTATCAGCCTCTAAAAAAACAATTCCTGGTCGTGCTCCTGCTTCTTGGTTTCAGCTCCTGCGAGGAGTTCCTGAATGTAAAGCCAGCTGAGTCGGTGTCGGATGAGGTGACCATTGTAAACAAGCTTTCGGCTGAAACAGCGGTTAGGGGCGTATACAGTGCCTTGGCCAGCGGTAGTTACTATGGCACATCCTTCCAGTCGATCGGCTACCTCTCCGGCGACAATGTGCAATGGACGGGCTCGCAGTCGCAGGTGCAGGAATTTATCAACCACCAGGTAAACGCAGAGAACTCCACCATCGGCAGTGCCTGGGTGGCTATCTACCGTACCATAAACCGGGCAAACAATGTTATCAGCAAAGTGCCTGCTGTTGCCGATCCAACCTTTACGCAGGAGCAGAAGAACCAGCTGGTTGGGGAAGCCTATTTTATCAGGGCATTAGCCTACTTCGACCTGGCCCGCACTTTTGGCGGTGTCCCGATCATTACAGCACCTACTATTTCTCCAACAGATAACCGGGGTATAGCCCGCGCCTCCGTGGACGAGACGTACGCCCAGGTTCTGAGCGATCTGGAGGCGGCAGAACCTTTGCTGTCGCTCACAACCGACAGGTACCGGGCTACCCGCAAAACAGTATGGGCCCTGAAGGCGCGCTATTACCTGTACCGCCAGAATTGGGAGCAGGCAGAGGAGTTTGCTTCCAAACTGATCAGTGATTCAGATTTCAGGTTATTGAAGCCATACAGCGCTTTTTTCGCGGGTAATGTGCGGGGAACGCAGGAGTCGGTATTTGAGGTGTTTTACAATGGTACCACCGAGGTGAACGGCCATCGCAACCAATGGCAGCCACAGGCGAACGGCGGCACGCGGCAATGGGCACCCAGCGATGCCGTTATCGCCCTACTAAACAACCCGGAGATAGGTGGTAACCGGAATGTGCTGGTGGCCCAGGACAACCAGAACCGCTGGTACGGCACCCTCTACTACCGCACACCGGGATCCGACCCCTCTTATATTTTCAGGATAGCCGAACTGTACCTGATACGGGCGGAGGCCCGGGCACAGCGCGATAACCTGGCAGGCGCAAAAGCAGACCTGGATGCGGTGCGCGACAGGGCCGGGCTGGCAGGCGCAGCCGCTGCAAGCAAAGCAGACCTGCTGCTGGCGATAGAGGATGAGCGGCGGGTAGAATTCGCGCAGGAGCCGCATCGGTGGTTCGACCTGGTGCGTACCGGCCGCGCTCCTGCCGTGCTCAACATAAGCGACGAAAACCGCCTGGTGTTGCCCATTCCTATAGACCAACTGCTGGCCGACAAGGCGCTGCAACAGAACCTGGGTTACTAAGAGGCTGCCTTGCCGCGGCAATTTTAAAACTTAAAAAAACAAAAACATGGCTACAGTCGAAACACCGCATACGTCACACAAGCGAGAGGTCGCTGAAACTGCGCCAGACCTGCAAGGCAGGCAGTCCGGAACAGGCTGGAGTGAAACAGAAAAGATAGCATTCCGTTTTTTCGCCATCTACTTTTTCCTGCAGGCTGTGCCGCTGGACTGGAAGTATTTCCAAAAGTTGCTGTCTGTGAACTGGCTCGACCTGCACTTTCGCGATATCTTCTACATCAGCCGCTATACTCCCCGTTTCTTCTCTGGAGAGGCCGCAGGCTGGGGCATCGGCACCTTTACCGATTGGGCTGGCATTGCTGTGGTGGCTGCTATCGGAGCCGCGTTCTGGACCTATCGCGATCGCGATAGCCAGGGTTATAAGAGATTGTACTACAGCCTGCGGGTGCTGCTACGCTACCGGCTGGCGGCCGCCTTGCTGGCTTATGGCTTCATCAAGTTTTTCCCGATGCAGATGCCGTATCCTTCGCTCAGCAACCTGAACACGAACTACGGCGATCTCACCGCCTGGAAAATTTTTGCCATGAGTGCGGGTATTGTGCCGGGTTACCAGTCGTTTCTGGGGCTGGTAGAGATACTGGGGGCACTTTTCCTGCTTCACCGCAAGACCACCATTATCGGGCTGCTCATTATCCTGCCTTTTCATGGCAACGTGTTTATGTCGAACCTGGCCTATGAGGGGGGGGAGCACGTGTATAGCTTGTACCTGATCAGTATCGCCTTATTCCTGCTGGCGTATGATGTGCCGCGGCTGTACGATTTGCTCGTGCTGCAGCGCCCGGCCAAACCAAGTAGCTTAAAGCCGGTATTTACGGCAGGTTACCTCAAAACGAGCCGGCTGCTGTTGAAAACCGCTTTTATTTTCTTCTTTGTGTTTGTGTACGGGTACAAGACCTATGCCAGCTACCGCACCGGCCCTTATCATTACCCTGCCACGCCCGGTTTGGCCAATGCTGCCGGCCTGTACAATGTAAGCGAGTTCCGCCTGAACGGGCAGCCGATTCCATACTCCAAAACTGACCCACAGCGCTGGCAGGATGTGGTGTTTGAGGAGTGGAGTACACTGAGCATAAAATCGAACCGCCCGGTGCAACTGGAAACGGCAGATACAGAAGAAATAGCTGGCGAGCAGGAAGCCCGACCTTACGAAGAAGCGGGTGCCGCCGGCCGGCATTATTACCAATACACTGTCGATACGGCACAAAAGGTACTGGTGCTGGAAAACAAGAACAGGCATCACCAGGGAGAGAAGTTTACCTTAAAATACACCCGCCCCGCCGCCACCCGCATTATCCTGTCTGGCGTGAACGAGCAGCAGGATTCTGTTTACGTGGTGCTGGACAAACTGGATAAGAAATATTTGCTTGAGGAGGTAGACAAACGCGGCGGCAGAAGAGGAGAATTTAAACTCTGAGGCGCAACAGGCACATAAGCGGTAAACCAAATTATTTGCATGAAAATAGCCTTCCAGAGCAGTCAACATGTTTGACGAATTGCCTGCTGCACAGACTAACGTTGGAGAGCCGGCAGAATACCAAATAATTATCGGAACATAAATTATTTACATGATGTCTAAAACAGAAAATTCACCAGTTCTGGCAGTACCAAAGCCTCACCTGGCGGTAGAGCCGGTGCCGAAGGAGGCAACAGCTGCGACCGGACCGCAGGTACCAGCCTGGCAAGCGTACGAAAAGTTAATTTTCAGGATAACGTTTATCTTCTTCGTTAGCCTTTGCATTCCCAATAGTGCCAGTTGGTACAAGCACATGGTGTCGATTGATTGGGCCAGCCTGCACTACCGCGACTTGTACGACATTGCCCGCTTCGGCTCCGGTATCGACTTTTTCGGGAACACGCTGTTCGGCAGCAGGCTCAACGGATATGCCAACTGGATTATCACGTTTCTTGTCGCCCTTGCCGGTGGCTTCATCTGGACGGTAATAGACAAAATCAGGAAGCCTTCGCCTTCAGATTATAACCTGCTCTACTACTGGCTGCGTACCATCGTGCGGTATCGGGCAGGAATCGGTATCATCGGGTTTGGTTTTACCAAAGTGCTGCCTGTGCAGATGCCTTTCCCTTCGCTAGGACTGCTGGAAACCAGTTTCGGTGATTTAACGGCGCAGAAAATATACTGGCTCTCCATCGGTATTGTGCCCTGGTACCAGATTTTTGCAGGCGTGGTAGAGGTAACGGCAGGTACGCTGTTGCTTTTCCGCCGCACTACCACCATTGGAGCTATATTGCTTTTCGGTGCGCTGGGCGATATTGTGTATGTGAACTTTGCCTACGATGGCGGAGTACATGTGTACAGCTCCTATTTCGTGCTGCTGTCAGCTTTCCTGCTGGCACAGGACGTGCCGCGGCTGTACCGTCTCTTTATTCAGGAGCGCCTTACCGTGCCCGTTAATTTTTATCCTTCCTTCTCCAAAAAATGGCAGCAGTATGCCCGGGTGGGTATAAAGGCGGGTTTGCTGTTTGTTTTTCTGGGGCTGTTCTTTTATTACCAGCTCATCAATTTCCTGTACGACCCTTACAAACAGCCTTCTACAGCTGGCGTAAAAGAGTTGCGGGGCACCTTTGCCGTGTCTGAGTTTCGCCTCAATAACCAGCTCATCCCTTACTCGCCACTGGACACGGTGCGTTGGCAGAGCGCCACGTTCGAGAACTGGACCACGCTTACCTTTAAGGTGAACCGCCCGGTGCCGCTCGATCTGTCGAATGGCGGAGGCTCCCCGATGCGTGACATCAACCGGACCTTTGAGGTATCTGGTGTTGGCGGAGGGCAGCGGGTATTCCACTACTATGCCGACACTATTGAGAATGTGCTGTACCTGCAGGATAAATACTTTCCGTTTCAGGGTCGCCGCAACAGGGTGGCCAACGTGCGCAGCGACGGAGGCCAGAATAACCTCAGCACCGATAAAAACCAGCAGGCCGGTTTAGCCCTGAACGCAGCCGATTGGATACCAGCCACGGCTTGTGCTAACATTGGCGACGAAAATAAGGTGATCCACCCGCTTGCCGCCTCCACCAGACGTGACCGGGAATTTGCCGAAGCCCAGAGAAACGAGGAACGCAACCGGATGGTGTTGCACTACAAGACAACAGATGGCAACAGAGTTATTCTAACGGGTATCAACGAAAACAGCGATTCCCTATATGTAGTGCTCGATAAGGTAAACAGGAAATACGCGCTTTCAAAAAGTACGCTGCAGGCCGGAAAATATTGATTGGTGAGATAGTCAATGTTAGAAAGGGGATTACGCCGGCGCTCTGCACCGGCGTAATTTAACGTAAAATAAATAGGGAAAAACCTTTAGAAAATGATGGGCTACTTTTCTCTTTGTTTAAGACAATCGGAATTTCTGTCTTTTTACTGGTAGTTTTTTCTTAAGTAAAGCTGTTAACATAAATTCAGCAGCTCCTAAATGAAAACTGATAATAAATGCTTCTATAAGGACCATTAAAGCACCTTTTCAACATTTCTAATTTTGAATTTCTGATTTTTAATTTGGCGAAGCTCCTAAAGCAGCTCTTTTAAACTATAATGTTATCAGTACCAAACTTTTTAAAGCGCGTGAGAGGATCCGGGAATAGAAGCTTACTGCTCTTGATGCCCCTCTTGCTGCTTTTTGCCTGCAGGAGCAGAGATGCGGCTATAGAAGAGCTTCAGAACAGCCGTGATGCGGCAGCCATAGCCGAAACAGAAGACTGGCCGGCCACTTTTGGTTTCGGCAAAGCAGCCACAGCAAGCCAAATCGCCTTACTCGACACGGATGTGCGTCCAGACGGGCGGGGGCTGCCTGTCGGAAGTGGTGACGTAGTGACAGGCAGGAAACTTTATGCAGCCAAATGTGCTGCCTGCCATGGCGCCACCGGCACCGAAGGTCCTTTCGACAAACTGGTTACAGCAGCCGGTGCAAGAGGCAACAATGGTAAAACGATTGGCACATACTGGCCCTATGCCACCACGCTCTACGACTATATTAACAGGGCGATGCCCTTTAATGCTCCCGGCTCTCTTACACCTGATGAAGTGTATAGCTTAACCGCCTACCTGCTACATGCCAACAATATATTGCCAGCAGATGCCGTGATGACAGCACAAAGCTTACCGCAGGTGCAAATGCCGGCAAAAGAACGCTTCATAACAGACGACAGAAAAGGCGGAGCAGAGGTACGTTAAAGTTCAGTAAGTTGATGAAGGAGGTAGCAGTAGCTTTAGATTTTTGAAGCCGAATAGAAAAGCAGTAAATGAAATTTGCAGCGCCTCAAGCAGCTGCGATTAATATAAAACACAAAGTACATGAACGATGATCTGGTGAAGCTGAAAGAAGGGGAAGAGCCGCTTTTCTACCGGAAAGTGAGCCGTCGCACCATGCTTGGAGGGGCGGCTACGGCTGCCCTGGTGCTGGTGCAATCTGCCGCAGGCAAGGTGGTGCAGGCAGGTTTGCCGGAGGCTGCTTTCACGGCGGCAGACCCTACTAAAATACAGGGGCTGCCGCCTGGTGAGGCAGGACAGAAATCGCCTTTTGAGCAATTGGTACGCCTGCCCTCCGACACGTCTTCCCGCACACCGCTGCAGGACCTGCACGGGATGATAACACCGTCCGACCTGCACTTTGAGCGCCATCATGCCGGAATCCCAGCAATAGATCCTGCCAAATACGAACTGGTGATTCATGGGATGGTGGAAAAGCCCATGGTCTTTAAACTGGCCGACCTGAAGCGTTTTCCAGCGGTTTCCAGAATTTGTTTCCTGGAGTGCTCCGGCAACTTCCGCACCGGCCGTGAAAACATGACACCCCAGGAAATCTGCGGCCTGACAAGCCAGAGCGAATGGACCGGCGTGAAGCTGTCGACGCTATTCCGGGAGGTGGGGGTGAAGCCGAAGGCTACCTGGTTCCTGGCAGAAGGTTCCGATGCCGCCGTAATGACCCGCAGTATTCCCGTGCGCAAAGGCTGGGACGATGCTTTAATTGTATACGGCCAGAACGGCGAAGCCATTCGCCCGGCGCAAGGCTACCCGGCCCGCCTGCTGCTCCCTGGCTGGGAAGGCAACACCAGCGTGAAATGGCTGCGACGCATAGAACTGTCGGATCAGCCCTTTATGACACGCGAAGAAACCTCGAAGTACTCTGAGCCTGTGCGGGATGGTAAAATCAGGCAGTTCAGCTTTGAAATGGATGCCCGTTCTATTATCACGTTCCCTGCCTATCCCACGCAGCTCGATAAAGGATGGGTCGAGATAAGGGGAATTGCCTGGAGCGGGCGTGGCAAAATAAGACAGGTGGAGGTAAGTACCGATGCAGGTAAAAGCTGGCAGTGTGCTCGCCTGCAGGAGCCCGTGCTCGACAAGGCGCATACCGTGTTCCGGCATTTGTGGGAGTGGCGGGGCGGCGCAACCGAAATTATGAGCCGGGCTACCGACGAAACAGGTTACGTACAGCCAACGCTGGCGCAACTGCTGGCTGCCAGAGGAGAGGACATGGGTGGTTACCATCTCAACCCCATTACAACTTTTGTGCTAAAGCGAGACGGACAAGTGCTGTTTAAGCCGGAAACCTGGAGATAAATTTAGATTATATTACATAAAGTAAGAGGTCACAAGTAGTAAGATACCAGGCTTAAACGTGTGATACAGCTGGGTAATAAGTATCAGGACAAAATTACATTAAACTTTAATACATAGGAATTAATGGTTTAATCTATTGAATACAAATGATTTATGGATAAAAAAGACGTGTATCTTATGTCGTGATACTTGTGTCCTTTTACTTATTAATTTAAAAGAGAATATTTTGCAAAAATACGAATACGATGCTGTGGTAGTGGGCTCCGGACCAAACGGATTAGCGGCTGCCATAACCTTGCAACATGCCGGACTGTCGGTGTTGCTGCTGGAAGGTAAAAGTACCATAGGAGGTGGCTTACGAACAGCAGAGCTTAATCTGCAGGGCTTTAAATACGATGTGTGTTCCGCTATTCATCCGCTGGCAGCGGGTTCGCCCTTTTTCCAGAGCCTGCCATTGCAAGAGCATGGTTTGCGCTACATTTATCCGCCTCTTGCCGCGGCACATCCTTTCGATGGAGGCAAAGTGGCTACATTAGGAAAATCGGTGGAGGAAACGGCGCAGCAGTTCGGGCAGGACGAAAAAGCCTACCGGGACCTGGTGCAGCCACTGGTGCGGGACTGGCCTGCTATTGCCCCCGATGTGCTGGGGCCGTTGCCTTTCCCGAAGCACCCTTTTGCCATGGCCCGCTTCGGACTGAAAGCGTTGCCTTCTGCCCTGCACATTTCAAAGCGATTTGTAACAGCAGAGGCCAGAGGACTGTGGGCAGGCATGGCAGCACATTCCATTCAGCCGCTTTCTCACCTCACTACCTCTGCTATTGGGCTGGTGCTGATGGCGGCCGGGCACCTGCGGGGCTGGCCGGTGCCGAAAGGAGGTTCGCAAAGCATAGCCAATGCACTGGCATCTTACTTTACATCGCTGGGGGGCAAAATAGAGACAAACCAATACATACAGTCACTAAGCCAGTTGCCGGCGGCAAAGGCTGTGCTCTTCGATGTAACACCCAGGCAACTCCTGAAAATTGCCGGTAACCGGCTACCTGGCAACTATAAAAATCAACTGGAAAGGTACCGGCACGGGATGGGCGTATACAAAGTAGATTGGGCGTTGAGCGAACCTATTCCTTTTTCTACGGCTGCCTGCCGCCAGGCTGGCACGATACATTTAGGGAACACACTTGAAGAAATAGCCGCTTCGGAGCAGGCTACGGCACAGGGGAAACACCCGGAGAAGCCATTTGTTTTGCTAGCCCAGCAGAGCTTGTTCGATGCTTGCCGGGCACCGGTTGGCAAACATACTGCCTGGGCTTACTGCCACGTACCCAACGGATCTACAAAAGACATGACAAAGGCTATTGAGCAGCAGGTAGAGCGTTTTGCGCCTGGCTTCCGCGACATTATTATGGCCAAAAGCGTGAAGAACACGATTGAATTGGAAGCCTATAACCCCAATTACATCGGTGGTGACATTAACGGGGGCATCATTGACCTGGCGCAGCTCTATACCCGGCCTACCTTAAGCTTGTCGCCTTACCGCACGCCTGTTAAAGGCTTGTATTTCTGCTCCTCCTCCACACCGCCTGGTGGTGGCGTGCACGGCATGTGTGGCTATCATGCAGCTAAAACTGCATTAAAAGACATTTTTAAATTAAAACCGACCATTCCATTAGCTGCTGGCTGATTTTTCATGAAAAACCAGTCTCTAACTTTCTAACATAAAGTATCATGTCAACAATACAAACACAAGTACCCATTATCAAAAAAAAGTTTGTCCTGCACGAAGACTGGGCCGTGGTGGTGCTCGGCTTCCTGATTATTCTGCTGGCGATTGGCGGGCTGCTGCTGCCTGAGCCGGATTGTAACTGGCAGAACCACAGTGCATTGGTGGAAACCGTTCTTGTTCCGGCCAATTTGCTGGCTGTTTTTTACCACTTCCTGTATGCATTCGGTATAGCGGTGCTGGGTGCGGTGTTAACAAATAAATCGTTTCGGAGTATTCTGGTTGTTTTCCCTGTTATTTATATGCTCACGGTGGTGGCATTGGTGCTGGCCGGAAATGCGCAGGTAAAGAACCTGAACCTGGAGGCCGTTATTTTTGCGCTCTCCATTGGGTTACTGGTTAGCAATTTGTTCCAGTTGCCCGACTGGTTCCGTTCGGCGCTCTCAACCGAGCTTTTCGTAAAGATCGGCCTGGTGCTGCTGGGAACCAGCGTCATTTTCTCCGATATTCTGAAAGCCGGTTCTCTGGGGCTGATTCAGGCATTGGTGGTGGTGCTCTCGGTATGGTACTTTGCCGCCTGGCTCTGCCGCAAACTGAAAGTAGATGATGAACTCACGATGATGATTTCCAGTTCCGTCTCCATCTGTGGTGTTTCGGCCGCGATTGCTACCTGCGGCGCTATAAACGGCGATCCGAAGAAGCTTTCATATGTCATTTCCATGGTGCTGATTACGGCCATCCCGATGATGATTTTTATGCCCTATATTGCCCATTACTTTAACTTTCCGCAGGAGGTGACCGGGGCCTGGCTCGGAGGCAGCATCGATACAACCGGGGCCGTGGTGGCATCTGGTTCCCTGGTAGGAGAGGCGGCGCTTAAAATAAGTACAATCGTGAAATTTTCGCAGAATGTACTATTAGGCATTGCGGCTTTCGCCATCAGCATCTACTGGACCTACACCAAAAAAACCGGCCCGGACGGTGAAGTAACAAAACCTACGCTTGGCCTTATCTGGGAGCGTTTCCCTAAGTTCGTGATCGGTTTTGTGGTGGCGTCGCTGCTGTTTTCGTTTGTGGTGCCAGGAGAGGTGAACGAAGCCATAAAAGGGACCCTGAAGAGCTTGCAGGGGCTGTGGTTTGTGCTGGCTTTTACCAGCATCGGGCTGGAGACCAACTTTAAAGACCTCATCCAGAAGAACAGCAGAACACCGTTTTACGCTTTCCTGCTGGCGCAGCTGTTCAATATCTTCATTACGTTGATTATCGCTTTTTTCCTTTTCGGTAATATGGAGGCAGGAGCTTAGGAGCCTCGCTAAATTGAAAATTAGAAATTCAAAATTAAACATGCTTCTAAAAGGTGCTTTCATGGCCCTTTTAGAAGCATGTTCACCAGTTTTCAAGTGAAATTTGCTGATTTGTTATGACAACTTTACTCAGGAATCGGGTTGCGACAAAGTGCACAGTTTTCATCTGAAACAGCTTTAGAGCGACTCCGCTTACCTGGGTTAAGCAACGGCATCAGTGGCAAAAATGCCTTCGGAAGGCCTTTTTCATTAGAATAATTTAGTTGTTGGTTGTTAGTTGCTGATTGTTGATTTGGAGACGGGGAAATTCTGATTGATTGGGTGAATGAAAAATTCACTCATAACTCTTTAAATTCTGATTTATACAAACATGACCCCGTAGCCTCAGCCCTTGCGGCTGATCATGACCCCAAGCTGGAGCAACAGCAGAGTCGCATCTGAAAGATCCATTTCATTAGAATAATTCAAGTTGCGATTTACTCATGTTGCAAATCCGGAAAGGTAATCCTCGCCTCTTTGTTCTTGTAAAAGTAGCTCCTCAATAAATTTAAGAATCAGCTTTTCTCAATAATCAAGTAGAAATCAAACTGCGTAAAATAAATCGCAACTGGCACAGTTTAAATTGCACTCCCTCTTTAAGTGTGGTTAGCGACAGGCTTTTTTATTTTTTCTTTTATTTCTTCTATAGTTAATGGTGGATTTTGTCTATGTAACATTGAATGACAATTGGAACAAACTGGTCTTAAATCTTTGATTGGGTTAATTTGATAAGTCTTTCCAATGTCTGAAACAGGAATAAGATGATGAACATGAATAAAACCCTTCCCTATTTCTCCATATTTTTCTTCAAAATCAAATTCACATATGCAACATATTGTTTGCCAATATTCTATACATTTTTGCCTTGCTCTAGCATTTCGTTCATATGTATTGACAATGATTGTCCGTTTCAATCCTTCTTTTAAAGTTGCCTGTTCATCAACTGGAATTTCCTCCGGATAATATTCTTCTCCAGTTAATCCTGTTTCCTCAAGTGCTTCTTTTAACTCTGGACGCAATTGCCAAATAAAAAAGGGTTTTTCACTCCAACCGTTAAAGAACAAGTCCCATATTCTAACTGAGCCATCTTCTCGTTTATGAAATGCTACTTCATATTTTTTAGCTATCCTTTTTCCTAAACGTATAATTTCTAAGTTTAAAGCGCTTGATGTATTTTTGCCTGTATAGCCTAATATAAGCCCGATTTGACTTGCTGGTGCCTTGTGTCCTTCAAAGGAATAGAGTCCCTGAAAAATTGCTATGTCAAGATCAATCATTAGTGCCTTATCAAGAAGTATTTCAATCCACTGTAATTTTGTCAATTTTGTTACCATCGATTATTCAGTTTACCGCTAACGGATTTGGCACTTAATGTGAACAAAGCATAGCCGAAGTATATATTATGTGCTGGATCAGGCAAAGGAATTTTACCAAAGTACTTCGATAGGATATTTTGCTATATTGCAATCCTTTGAGATGATTGCCAGATGGTCAACGATACATTGTGCAATTAATATTCTATCAAACGGGTCACCGTGTATAAAATCTAATTTAGCAACTTTTAAGGCATGCTCAAAAGTAATTGGAAGTATCTCAAATCCGTTTTCAGCAATCATATTTGCTAAATCAGAGAATGCCGCAAGCTCAAGCTTTCTTAAGCTAATTTTTATCGCCATTTCCCACAGACTGGCAACGCTTATATACTTGTCGTTCGATTCCTCTTCAATTGCGGTTCTTGCAGTTTTAGAGAGTTGCTTGTCCCCGTTCAAGAACCAAATTAAGGCATGAGTATCTAGTAAAAAACTTGTGGGCATAATTTATTAGGACAATTACAACTTAATGGGTTTGGGACGCAGTAATTTAGTATAAGCGACTACTCCGTATATTCCTTGAAATCATTAAGTGGTTCATCGAAGTCAGGAGACATCTTGAATTGTCCTTTTGCATAGCCGAATTTGGGCTTCTTAGCTTTAACAGCTTTCTTTTTCTTGCTTAAAAGGAAATCAACAAAATCATTTACTTCTGCTTTAAGTGCAGGTGGAAGTTTACTTAATTTTGTATAGAGTTGTATTTCTGTCATGGCATATTAAATAGAGTTATACTTTAAATTTACGAATTTATTACTTTTCAGATATGATTATTTGTTTTTGCCTAACATAGTCATTGGATTAGCAAAGCCTTTAGTTTCGATCTACTTATCCTGTCAAGAAATATTAAACAACTGGTATCACAAATAATTAACTGATGTTATCCAAAGGTCAATTCAGATTAAAAAAATAAAAATTTAGAATAAGATTTTGAGGAATAATTATTTTATGTATATTTGTCTACTATTCCTATAGACATAAAATATTTTATCAGATAATTGTTTTATAGGCGATATGGAAAATAAAACTTTACACCAATTTAATTTGGCTCCTGCAGCTCTTCATCTTAGGATGTTTATTTATGTAGTGGATTCGATATGTTGTTGATTTTCAATGAATTTTGTCCTGAATACATAAGCTGTTAATCAGGATAAAAACAGCCTAAAAAGCTATAGAATGCGCCCTGGCGCTACTTTAAGCAGATAAAGCAAGTGGCTCTATCTGGAAATCAAAATCAACAAAAACCAAACATCAGAAACCATGCATACCTTCAATATACAATTCGATTCTAAAAGTTATTTTTACCAAAAAGCACTTGCTAACCAGGTTACCACCCAGGGCACCCTAGCTGTGGCTCAAAATTTCGACCTGCAGGAGCTGAACAGGCAGTTTTACTGGAATGCGAAAGGAAGTCCTATTTTCTTCGCAGACCGGTTGGCGCAGGCACGTTATAAACTGTTTCAGACACTAGTGAAGAAGGGGCAAAATATACTGAGTCTGAACGCCGATAGTGAGAAGTGGACAGAATTTTCGCGTTATACTAAACGCGGATTTGAAATACGGCAATTCAAGCCTGGTTATGCCACCAGCTACACCGAACTGGTAGATGAGCAAACCAGCCTTATCTACCTCGCCACTATCGGCGATGACCTGTCGGTGCCAGACTTCCAGAAAGTAATTCGATTTGCCCACGACCGTGGCATAGTGGTGGTGGTAGATAATACGGCAGGCGCAGAAGGAATTCTGTTCGACCCGATAACCTGGGGAGCCGACTTTGTGCTCTCGAACCTGTTGCACTGGCACCCGGATATTAAGCTGCAAGGGCATGTGGTGGTTCGGTCTTCCAGTCTTGTTGTAGGCCAGCCCTGGGCAAAGCGCTCTCCTTATTCAGCAGAAAATAAAGAAGAAGGAAAAATTATTCCGTTGCCTACCAGCAGCTTCTGGCGCGAAAACCCGAACGAGGTGGACCGGATAAAAGGTAAACTTTCTGCTACGCTGCAGCTGGCGAAATGGCTTGTCGCTTCGCCTCACACAGCAGCGGTGGTATACCCAGGCCTGGCTGCGCACCCCGACCACTTTAACGCGCTCAAGTTCTTCCGCAATGGCTACGGCAACCAGCTGTTTTGGGAAGTGAAAGGAGATAAACCTGCCTTCAGTCTACTACAAAAGCAGTTCCTGGGAGAACCGGTGCCGGGCGTTAAAATAACTCCGGTTAGCGGTAAAACTGTCTTTAAGATTGAAGTCAGAGAAAGTAATCTCAAAACCATTACTGATGCCCTGCAGCGGGCTTTCACTAACCTGGATAGCATTTCAGCACAACAGCGCCAGCCTGAAGATGGACAGCAAGCAACCGACGTTCAGTTACATAGCCCGGAGAGCCAGGAAGCCATGGCAAGTGTAGAGGCACCCGGTATTTGATGTTTTGCTACCAGTTAACAGATTCAGTTTCAGAGGTTGTTTAAATTTTGTTATGTAAGCGGAAGTCAGTCATAAAGGGTGTTGTTGAAGTGGAACTGAAAGGATTCAGGAGCAAGACCTTTAGGGGTAATTTGCAATGCAAAAGATGAACTAATAACATGCTCTTATCGAAAACACAAAACTATGGCCTTACAATTTGGAGATATTGCCCCTGATTTTACGGCAGAAACTTCGTTGGGCACCATCAACTTCTATGAGTGGCTCGGAGAGTCCTGGGGCGTACTGTTCTCTCATGTTACTAGTTTCGCGCCTGTTTACACCAATGCGCCCGGCAAGACAGTAAACCTGAAGGACGAGTTTGAGAAGCGCAACATAAAGATGGTGGCGCTTAGCACTGATCCGCTTGACTCGCACCAATACTGGATTCAAGGCAAGTACATGACACAGGAAATGGAAATAACTTATCCGGTTATCGCTGACCCCGACCAGAAAGTGGCACAGCTTTATGGCATAGCTCCTCACAACTCTCCTGGCAAGCTGCCAGTCAGGTTGTTGTATATAATCGGACCTGATAAAAAAGTAAGACACACGATTACCTCGCCAGCCTCAGTTGGCGGTTGTTTTAACGAGTTGCTCCAGTAATAATCTTGCTCTAATATAATCAGGTAAGTTGTATTCTGGTTTAGGATCAATTATTTGAATGAAAACGGCCTTCCGGAGGCAAAAATAGATTTTAGATGCCAGACCTTTTGTTTAGTTATAAGTTAAAAGTTATGAGTTAAAACTTTGCTTGAATTGACCTGGGCTTTCTTATGTTTAACCAACCATTTAGCAATTTAACAATCAACTATCAGCCACTAACAACCAAATTATTCTAATGAAAACATACTTCCATATCTGCCTTCGCTATTGTTGTAACTGCTGACTCTCTTCCATATACCTTTCTTTTGGTAAAACAGCATTTATAATTTAACTGATATGAATAGCCAGATTTTAGTACTCGAAAAAGAAACAACAAGCATCGATACAACCCCGCTCATTTTGTTGCACGGACTGTTTGGCAGCCTGAGCAATTGGCAGAAAGTAGAGTCCGAGTTTTCAGCACACCGGAAAGTACTGGTGCCGGAACTGCCTGTTTATGACCGCAGCCTGCGCAGCAGTAAACTAGATAAACTGGTGACTTTCCTGGAGCAGTACATAGAGCGGCAGGACCTGGACAAAGTGGTGCTGGTAGGCAACTCGCTGGGTGGCCATTTAGCCCAACTCTATACGTTACGCCACCCCGGCAAGGTAAAAAAATTAGTGTTGGTAGGAAGTTCCGGCCTCTACGAAAACTCTTTCGGAGGTACATTTCCGAGAGTGAAGGATTTTAGCTACATCCGCGAACGCGTGGCCTATACCTTCTTCAAGAAGGAGCATGCCACCGATGTGCTGGTACAGAAAGTGTTCCAGACGCTGCAGATTCCTGCCAAAGCTTCCTCTATTATTACGTTGGCACGGGCTGCGCAAACCGAGAACATGGCCGAATACCTGTCACACATAAAGATTCCGGTATTATTGCTCTGGGGAGTGCAGGACGAGATAACCCCGATCGAAGTGGCGCACCATTTTCACAGGCTGTTGCCCAACGCCACGCTTCGCCTCATAAACGAATGCGGGCATGTGCCTATGGTGGAGCAGCCGGAGCAGTTTAACCAGTATTTACGGGTGTTCTTGGAGGGCTAAGTGCTGCGCCAAATTAAAAATTAGAAATTCAAAATTATGAATGGCAGGCAAATGCTATTTTTCCTGATTCTGTAGGCTGAAGTCGTTTCTAAAAATCAAATCGAAGAAGCACTAAGTACATTCAAGTAAGTTTTGTCGATTAATTAAGGTTCAAATCTAAGTCCCGTTCCCTGTCCCCCGACAGGGAACCATTCCAGGGAATATATGCCAGCAAAAAGTACTTCTGTCAAGGATAGAACTGGTAGTTAGAAGGTCAGATTGCAGCAGCATTAACAGCCGAAACATCTCTCGGAAGGTCTTTTCCCCCGAAATAATTTTAGGTAAGGCAAGTTATAACAAGCACCCTGAAACCGATAGCTTCTACTTTAGTAAATGCAGCTATGAAATTCAATTATTCTGGCTTTGCCCTACCTGTTTTCTTCCCCTGTCCGGTACTGGAATGCGTATAATATGCATAAAATCATAAAACAAATAGCGGCTCCAAAGACTGCGACACAATTTATCGGAATCTATATCGCTGAAAAAATAAAAAGTTGTGTGTCGTGCTACGTGTGTCGTTTTTCCCAGAGCGATACAATTCCTGATTCCGATAAGTGAAGTCGCAGTTTATATGATGCTCCTGCTGGCTTTGAAAATTTCTTAAAAACAGCTTATTTATGATTGCGACAAGCGGTATACATATAGCGATAGTAGGCGGCGGTTTAAGTGGCACGCTAGCAGCTTTACGTCTGTTGCAGTCAGCAAAAGAAGGTACAACTATCTATCTACTGGAAAAGGAAGAGGAAAAGCTGTATAGAGGCGTGGCTTATAGTAGTAAATTGCCGTTTCAGCCGCTGAATGTGCCTGCTTCCTGTATGAGCCTTTTCCCTGAGAAGCCTGTTGATTTTGCGGATTGGCTGATTAAAAACCAACCCCACTACAACTTAAATTTGCCAGAGCAGCATATTGCTGATGCATTTATACCCCGGTTTATATTCGGTGATTATGTGGCGCAGCGGTTAAAAGAAGCTGAAGCAGATGCCTTAGCAGGCGTGCAATTGCGGCAGGTAAAATCAACTGTTCTTTTTATAGAGCCAAACCCATTTACCGGAGTATGCTCGGTGCGGTTGAAAGATGGAAGTTTAATTAAGGCGCACAAAGTGGTGCTGGCTCCCGGAAATCTGCCGCCATTAAATGTGCCCATCCGGAATATGGCATTTTATAGTAGCGACCGTTATAAAGCCAGCCCCTGGGCAGCCGATGCCTTGGAAGCATTACCAACCGATGCTCCTGTTCTGCTTATTGGGTCCAGCCTCACGATGGTAGACCTGGTCGGGAGCCTGCATGCCAGGGGGCACAGCGGCAGGATATACGTTGTTTCCAGGCATGGGATGCTACCGAAAGCCTACAACCTGGGTGCTAAGCCATTAAAGCTCGCACCTTTACCAACCATTGTCTTTGATACAGTAACCAATGCGCTTCGGTATGTACGTGAAACAGTAGCCGAAGCTGCTGCAGATGGGTATACCTGGCATAGCGTGATTGATGCCCTGCGCACTGCCATTCCTGTTATTTGGCAGAGATGGCCGATAGAGGAGAAGAAACGGTTCCTGCGGCATGTTCGGCCTTTCTGGGAAGTGCACCGCCACCGGATGCCCGACAGTTCTGCCTTGCTCTTGCAGCAATTGCAGGAGCAAGGCCAGCTTGTTGTACTGGCCGGAACACTTGAAACCATAACATTAAGCGCTGATACAGCAAAAGTTGTCATCAGGAAGAGAGGGCAGCAGCGCAATGAAATAATTGCAGTAGCGCGTGTAATAAATTGTACAGGTCCGTTATGCGACTATATCAAAAGCACAGATCCACTTTTACGTCAGTTACTTAACCAGGGCCTCATTAAGCCAGATATGCTCCGGTTGGGATTAGAAACTACTGCCGAAGGAAATTTAGTTGGAGCAGATAATAACCCGAACTATAACCTCTTCACACTGGGGCCGCCCCGTAAAGGCATGTTATACGAATCAACGGCCTTGCATGAGATCCGCCAGCAAGCAGTTGCCCTGGCAGAAGCGATACTGGAAGAAGTTGAAGAGCGGAAGAAGGAAGTTTAGCTTTGAATTTCAGCTCATATAGACGTCGACTTAACTTCCCGGAAATCAGATTTGTACTGCCATCTGCTACAGGACACAAGACACAGGACTTTTTTCATAATTCTGTTGAAATGGAACAAATCAAGTGTTGAATTCTGATAAATTCTGTCGCTGTATATAATGTTGATCAGTAATTTTACCACTGTAAGGATGACCAGGCTACAGTTCTTAAACAAACAGCGCCAGCTTTATTTGAGCACCAGATAGCTATATTTCAGAGGTTGAACTCCTTATTATAATTAATATATGAAATATAATTTGGATATGCTTAACAAGTTTGTTTTATTTGCATACTAATTCTATAGACATAATGTTTATGAAATATAAAAACACATCAACCTTATTACTAGCGTCAACAGTAACTACTGTGGCCGGGCGGCTTTATAGTCGTTGTTGTTAATTAATCCCTTCCTTGTTCCCCGTACACTTTACCTTCCACCACCATCTCTAACATTAGCTTAATCTTTAGCTACATCTTACTTTCTAACCCAAACCCATTTTTTGTAAATAAATATATACAATTATGAAGAGTCAAAGCCAGTGCTGCTAGAAAACTAAAGGCATCCGGATAAAGTTATGCCGGGTTCAGTTTCAATTATTCTAATGAAAATGCTCCTTTTGGAGGATTTTGAGATGTTAGACACTAGCCCCTAGATATTAGATGCTAAGTATCAGGACAAAATTACATTACACTTTAAGACACAGAAATTAATAGTTAAATCTATTGAATACAAATGATTTATGAATAAAAATGTCATGTGCCTTGTGTCGTGATACTTGTGTCCTTTTACTTAGACCCTTTTATAAATTGAGGATTTATTCTCTGCCTATTTCCTAATCTTCACATCTCCAATAAACCATTTAACCATTAAACAATTTAGCAATCAACAACTAACAATCAATAATTAAGACTGGCAAAGAGATAGTTGCCAGCAAAAAAAAAGCTTTCCCTTTTCATCGCCTCTGGAACAGGCAAAGAATCGGGAAAGCCGGGAAAATTAACTGCAACCAAATTTAAGTAAATTATGAAAAGACTACTACAAAAAAGTAGCCATATATTGGTATTGCTTGTACTTTACCAATCAAATTCATTGGCCTATGCCGCAAAACCTTCCTTAAACCTCTCTAAAACTAAAAATATTGTTACACCTGCCGTTGAAGTAAGAGAAAATATAACGGGCAAAGTAGTGAGCGCTACCGGCGAACCACTGCCGGGCGTAACAGTTCTGGTAAAAAATACCAACCTGGGAACCACTACAGGTGTAGACGGTAGTTTCGAGTTGGCAGTTCCTAATCCTACCGATGTGCTTGTCTTCAGCTTTGTTGGCTTTGCTTCCAGGGAAATTCCGCTGAACAATCAAAAAACCATCCAGGTAACCTTGCAGGACGATTCAAAAGCGTTAGGCGAAGTAGTAGTAGTGGGTTACGGCACACAAAACCGTAAAAGCCTGGTTGGTGCTATTGTAAAAGTAGATCCGAAAGAAACGACACAAATACCGGTGGCAAGTTTCGATGCGCAGCTGCAGGGAAGAGCCGCAGGCGTGCAGGTAAATACGTTTTCAGGTACTCCGGGAGAGGGCGTAAAAGTACAGGTAAGAGGAACAGCCTCCATCAATGCCAGCAACGATCCTTTGTATGTAATTGATGGGGTACTTGTAAACAACAACCCGCTGTCGACTATCAACCTCGGCGGAAAGCAAACATCGCCGCTGGCAGACATAAATCCTGCCGATATAGAAAGTATAGAAGTTCTGAAAGATGCCAGCGCTATTGCCATTTATGGCTCCATGGGCTCGAACGGGGTTATACTGGTTACCACAAAAAGAGGAGAGTACAGTACCGGCAAAGCCAGGTTTAACCTCGATATTTCGCAGGGCTGGCAGCAGGCAGACAGAGGCAGGCTTTGGGAATTAACCACTGGTCCTGAGCACGCCATGCTGGTAAACGAGCAGTGGGTAAATTCAGGGTTTGATAACCCGGCATTAAACCAAACGTATGCCAACCGGCCGTTCCGGCCTGCAGCTGAGGTTATAAACGGTGTGCCTGGCCGGGGAACTCCCGAAGAACAGCACACCTACGATAGGATGGGCCGGGTTTTCAGAACAGCGCAGACCAAAAATTATGATCTTAATGTGCAGGGAGGCAGTGAGAATATCCGGTATAACATCGGGGCAGGCTACACAAACCAGGAAGGTATTCTGAAACCGGCCGAATTTGAGCGTGCCAGTTTTAAGCTGAACCTGGATACAAAGCTTAGCAGCAAAATAACCTTCAGCTCCAGCAATGGCGTTTACCGTTCGTTCAGACAACAGGTAAGGGGCGGAGCCGGGCAGCAGGCGGGTCATTTGCTGGCAGCGCTGCATCACCCCACCTACCTGCCTTTAACCAACGAAGACGGCACGCTGGCAAGGGGATCCATTTACGAAAATATCGATAACCTGACCAATACCGATGTTACTAATATTTCTACCAGGAGCATCCGCTACATAGGCAACCAGTTTGTAGAAGTCCATATTGTGCCGGGCCTGCGCTTTAAATCTTCTGTTGGGTTAGATTATAACTATTATAATGAGCGTGAGTTTTTTAACGACCAAACCATTATTGGCGGCGCTCCGAATCCTCCCGGGTATAAGCATGAGGTCTTCACTAACCTGGCTGTTTTTCAAAACGAACAGACGCTGTCTTATACCAAGAGTTTACTTGCTAATCATAACATAACAGTGCTGCTGGGCAACAGCATTCAGAGCAGCACCATTAATGTGGCCTCAGAAACCGGTTCGGGCTTTCCTAATAATTCATTTCAGCAAATTTCTGCAGCGGCTAACAGAACAGCTGAGCAAAGTAAATCCATCTCTACCATCGCGTCTTTTTTCGGGAGGGTAAATTATAACTTCAGCGACAAGTATTTCCTGGAAGGCACGCTGCGGGCAGACGGCTCTTCAAAATTCGGCTCTAACAACCGCTGGGGATATTTCCCGGGTATAGGCGCTTCCTGGCGAATGAAACAGGAAAATTTCCTGAGCAATGTAGACCCTGTCTCTGAATTGAAATTAAGAGTAAGCGCCGGATCGGCAGGCAACCAGAATGGCATCAACGACTACGCATCGCGCGGGCTATGGTCTGGCACCGCCCAATACCCCGATAACCTGACCAGCGGACCCAGAGCCGGTATAGCCCCCTCACAACTGGAGAACCCCGATTTGAAGTGGGAAAAAACAACCACCTATAACGCTGGCCTCGACCTGGGTTTATTTAACGACCTGGTGATGGTAAACATTGACGCTTACTATAAATATACTACCGATGCCCTGCTTTATTTGCCGGTGCCATTAGCGACTGGCTATGGAAGCACGCTGGCCAATGCCGGAGAGGTAAGTAACAAGGGAATTGAAGTAGCCCTTTCGACCATAAACATAAGAAAGAATGATTTTGAGTGGAGTACGCATTTCAACTTTTCCAGAAACGTAAATCGTGCCGAAAAGCTGATTAGCCCCATTACATTCGAAGCACGCGAGTACAGAAGAACAGAGGAAGGCGCTGCTCTTGGAAGTTTCTGGCTCTACAAGCAGCTTTACGTGGATACTGAAACCGGGAATGCCGTTTTTGATGATGTAGATAAGGACGGGAAATTAACACAGGCTGACCGCCAACTGCTTGGCAACCTGATCCCGAAATTCTTTGGCGGCCTTACCAATACCTTTTCTTACAAGGGCTTCGATGTAAACGTGTTGCTTACTTACCAGTACGGTAACTCCGTCTTTAACTTTAACAGGTATATACTGGAAGGCGGCGGTACAAGAGATGCCTCCCGCTCCATTCTGAAAAGCCAGCTGGACCGTTGGCAAAAACCCGGCGATATAACCAGTACTCCACGCGTAACAAGTGTAGGCAACAATTACAATATAGAGCAGAACAGCAGGTACCTGGAAGACGCTTCTTTTATCAGGGTTAAAACAGCTTCCCTGGGTTACAACTTGCCCGAAAGAGTTACAGCACGCCTGGGGTTAAACAGAGTCAGGGTATATGCCCTGGGCACAAACCTCTGGATTGCAACCAAATATACCGGGGCTGATCCTGAATCTTCGGGTAGTGCCGGGCAAAACCTTGACGGGTTGGATACTGCTACTCCGCCTCAACCCCGTGGACTTCAGTTCGGTGCCAACATTTCATTTTAAATTCAAGATCATGAAAAAGATATCTATAGTTCCGTTGCTATTCCTGTTTAGCTTTTTTCTATCGTCCTGCGAAAATTTCCTGGATGTAGAATCTTTCGACAAGGTGTCTGACGCAAATACCATTTTTGATAAAGCATCAGCAGAAACAGCCGTAAGGGGTGCCTACCGCTCTCTGGCCAGTTCCAATTACAGCAGCGGTTTCCAGAACACTATTTTGCAATCTGGCGGCGATGTACGCTCATTAAATAATGCGCAGACCGACCTGAATGTAATTAATTATGCCTTGCGGTCAGACATTGGGTTTGTGTCTACTTATTGGGGCAACTTCTACAACACCATAAATAGGGCGAACCATGTCATCGAAAAAGTGCCTTTGGTGAATGACGTAGCCCTTACTGCCGATTTGAAAAACCAGCTTTTAGGGGAAGGATATTTTATCAGGGCCTACTCTTATTTCGATCTGGCCCGCGTGTATGGTAATGTGCAGCTTTTTTTTACCCCTACCAAAGTGGTTGCAGACAAACTAGGCGTTGATAAAAGTCCGCAGGCAGTGGTGTATGCGCAGGTGCTGGCCGACTTAAACAAGGCGGAGGAGTTACTGCCACTAACGGTCGTACGAAACAGGGCCACCAGGTATACGGTGTATGCCCTAAGAGCCAGGCTGCATCTTTATCAGAACAAATTCGAGGAGGCAGAGCAGGATATCAATAGCATATTGGCCAACAATAACTACCGTTTAATCAAGCCTTTTAACCTGGCAGCAGGTACAACAGAATCTGTGCTGGAGTTTTCTTACAGCGTAAATGATCTGAACGCCGGCTATGGTTTATGGAACACCAGCAACAGGCAGCTGGAGCCCAAAGCGGAACTGCACAACCTGTTAAACGATGAGGCAGTGGGCGGGGGCAGAAAGATTCTTTCTGTCAGAAACGCAGCAGGCCAGTTTATTGGCGGCATCTACCCGACCAATACAGCTGCAGCCTATGGCATCAGAACAGCAGAGCTTTACCTGATCAGGGCTGAAGCACGTGTCAAAAAAGCGAACCCGGATCTGGCCGGCGCTCTCAGCGACCTGAACCTGGTGCGGGACAGGGCAAATGTGGCAGCCAGTACTGCCGCTACCAAGGATGAAATTGTGCTGGCAATCGAAAATGAGCGAAGGGTGGAATTTGCGTTAGAGCCGCACAGGTGGTTCGATATTGTGAGAACAGGCAGAGCGCCTGCAGTTTTCAATTTGAACGATTCTAACAGGTACATTTTCCCGATACCAGCGGGAGAGATTCTGGCAAATTCATCCTTAACGCAAAACCCCGGTTACGGGAATTAACCGATTCGTTTCTACTTAATCGTTTTAAGATATGAGCTCTATAGATTCAAAACCGGCTGGTTTTAGCTGGAGAGAAGTGTTGCGCCATTTCGGCAGCATTGCAAAGCCAAACCAGGTGCATCAGGCCTGGAAGCCCTGGGAACGGGTCCTATTTCGTTTCGTTTTCATATTACTTTCCTTACTCGTGCTCCCGATTGACTGGAAGTTTTACCGCGACCTTTTTTCAGTAAACTGGGCACAGCTGCATTTTCATGAGTTGTTTACCTTAACCAAATACCAGGTACAGTTTATTCCGCAGGAGCATTTGCCTGAGTCAGGAATCGGGGCATTCGCCAACTGGGGAATTGCACTGCTTGTTGCGGTGGCAGGCACTTTGGCCTGGAGCACCGTCGATAAAAAGCGGCAGGAATACACCGTGCTTTATTATTGGCTTCGGGTGGTGGTGCGCTACAGGCTGGCTATTGTATTAACAGCTTATGGCTTTATTAAACTGTTTCCTTTACAGATGCCTTACCCATCGTTAAGTAACCTGCTCACGAACTATGGCGATTTTTTTGCCTGGAAAGTATATTTCCAGACAGTCGGGATTGCACCCAAGTACCAGTCGTTTTTAGGCTTTGTAGAGATAGTTGCTGCGTTCTTACTGATTAACCGGAGAACCGTAACATTTGGTGTAGGCCTGATTTTCGGTTTCATTGGCAATGTAGCGGTCGTAAACGGCCTTTACGATATTGGTGAGCTGACCTTAAGCAGTCTTATCGTGTTGCTGGCCGTATTTCTGTTTGTGTATGATATACCGAGGTTATATAATCTCCTGATTAAAGAGGGACCGACCTATGCGAATAAATTAATTCCGGACTTCTCTGATGAGGTATTACGCAAGATGAGGTTGAGTTTAAGAACGGCTTTCCTGTTTTTTGTGCTGCTCTTCGGCTACAAAACCTTCGATAACTTTGTAACAGACCCCTATAAAGTGCCTCATACGCCGGGTTTGGAAAACGCCTATGGCTACTACAGTGTACAGGAGTTTGTTCTGAACCGGGATACTATTCCTTATTCCAAGACAGACCCGAATCGCTGGCAGGATGTCGTGTTTGAAAAATGGTCGACCTTGACTATTAAAGTGAACCGCCCGGTTAAAATCGATTTCACAAGTGCAGAAGCTTTTCATGAACACGACATTGACCGGAACTATGAACTGGCCGGCCATGCAGGCCGGCACTATTTCTATTACGAAGCAGACACGGTAAACCAGACGCTCTTACTTCAGAACAAAAACAGAAACCACCGGGATGAAAAGCTGCAGCTGACCTACAAAAGGCCGGATGAGAATACGCTGGTGCTATCCGGAAAAAACGAGAACAACGATTCCATTCATGTGGTGCTGAAAAAGATACACAAGAAATACATGATGTTTGAAGGAAGACGAAAGCCTGTTAAAATATAAAGAAAAGGAATTGGGAAACATCTAACCAGAGCGCATCATGTCAACAAAACAAATACATATTGAAGCTCCTTATAAGGAGGAGATTTCTAGTTCTTTCACTTCCTTAAAACAGGGCAGGAGACCGGGAGAATGGACACAAATACAGAAAGTAGCCTTCCGGGTAGCGTTTTTATACATCCTGTTTTTGTGTATACCCACTTACCCCAGGTTTTATACACATTTATTCGGGCTGGAATTCTCAAAAATAACCTATCATGATTTTCAGAGTGTTGTAGCATTCTGGCCGCCACAGATTATTCTGATAGAGTCGGAGGAGGGTGTTTTTGGGTTATTGAATTACATTAACCTGATTCTCGTGTTTATCGGCGCTGTGATAGGGGGAGGCATCTGGACCATTCTCGACAAAAAATCAACGCAGTACCGCAGCTTATATTACTGGATTCGGGTGCTGGCACGCTACCGCCTGGCTTTCGGCATGGTTGGCTGGGGATTAAAAAAAGCGTTTCCGATGCAAATGGTCTACCCAACAGAAGGTATGCTGAATACGCCTTTTATCGATTTTGCTGAAAAGAAGCTGTATTGGTCGCATGTGGGCATCTCGTTTGAGTACACGGTTTTCCTGGGCTTTGCGGAAATCCTGCCGGGCCTGCTCTTGTTGCATAGGAAAACCTCTGTGCTGGGGGCAGCTTTAGCGGCGGTAGTAACATTTAATATCTGCATCGCCAACCACGCCTACGATGCCGGTGTGGCAGTTCCGGCAGCGTATTTTGCTATACTGGGTATTTTTATTGCCTGGTACGACCTGCCTAACATCTGGAACCTGCTCGTAAAAGAAAAAGACGTCCTGAAGCCTGATCGCTATAACCCGGTGTTTACTCAGAAATGGCAGAAAACGTTGGTGAATACATTAAAATGGACTTCGATTTTCCTTTTTGTGCCTGTTGCGGCAGCGATGTGGGCGTATGGCTTTTTTAACGGGAATAACTACAATATACCAAGCACGGCAGGTCTTGCCGAAACAAAAGGCCTGTATCAGGTAACGGAGTTTCGCCTGAACAACGAAGTGGTACCTTACTCCCCAACAGACTCATTAAGGTGGCAGGATGCCATATTTGAAGACTGGTCTTCGCTGAGCTACAAAACAAACAGAGCCGCAATTGCCGACCGCATGATCGGTTACTCGCCGCTACGGGTAAAGAACGATAAGCAGAACACGACGCTGAACCAGGTAAATACCCAGGACTCTGATAACCTGGCCAAAGCAAAAAAGAATCGTGATCTGGGTGTTACCCGCTGGGAAGTAGGAGGGATGGCCGGTGAACGGCGCTACTTTTTTTACAAGGCCGATACAGTAAACCAGGTTTTGTACCTTCAGAATAAAAATAAGAACCATGCCGACGAAACGCAGGTATTGCATTACAGCAGGCCCAGCACTTCACGGATTATACTGCGTGGCCTGAACGAATTTAACGATTCGATTTATGTAGTTTTAGATAAGCAGGCTAAAAAGTATCCGCTGGTAGAAGGAAGGCAAACGCACTTACAAGAATTTAAGGAGGCCGGGTTTTAAGTTAACTAACTGATGTTACGCTTAAATTAAACATTTGAGGAAACGTCCCCCTTTGAAGGGGGTTAGGGGGATGACTCACAGTCTGCAGAAAATTGATGCTGTTCAGCCAGTAGTGCAAATCTTATTCTCAGAAGTAAATCATCCCCCAACCCCCTTCAAAGGGGGACAAAAAACTAATGCGTAACATCAGTTAACTAACCTGCTGCTGTACAGCAACCTAGAGGTACAGCAGCGGCATAGAAGCCTGAAAAGCAGCTTTTTCATTAGAATAATTTGCGTTAGATTCTAACAAACAACTATTTATCATTAGGCAATGAGCGTAACAGCAGTTATTAATTGCCAAACCTGAATACTTAAATAACATGAAGCAAAAAATAGTGATTGCCGGTGGTACAGGCGCATTAGGCAGTGCTATAGCCCAACGGTACTATAACTCCGGTACAGATATTATCATACTAAGCAGGACGCTAAGACCGGCAGATAAAAATATCAGGTACGTGCTCTGGGATGCGAAAACGCCCGGCGATTGGACGCAGGAGTTGGAGGGGAGCACTGCTGTCATTAACATGGTAGGTAAGTCTGTTAATTGCCGGTACAATGCAAAAAATAAAAGAGAAATCATAGAGTCGAGAGTTAACGCTACGCTGGCGCTTGGTAAAGCCATTCAGGGTTTGCAACAAAAACCGGCCGTATGGATTAATGCAGGTTCTGCCGCCATTTTCGGTAACTCAGGCGATGAGATTAAAGATGAATATTCCTTAACCGGACATGGCTTTTCGCCTGAGGTTTGTAAGCAGTGGGAGCAGGCTTTTCATAAAATCGCTATTCCCGGAACCCGCAAAGTATTTCTGAGGATAGGCATGGTGCTGCAACCCGGAAAAGGAGTGCTGAAGCCGTTCGCAAATTTGGCAAGATTCGGTTTAGGAGGTAAAATTGGTTCCGGAGAGCAGTATATGACCTGGATTCATGAAGAAGATTTTCTAAACCTGGTAGAATGGCTTATCAATTATGAAGTTTCCGGTATTGTTCATGGTGCCAGTCCTTTTCCTGTAAAGAACCGTGATTTTATGCAAGCCATCAGGGCTGCACTCAAAGTGCCTTTCGGGTTGCCTAATCCTGCTTTTCTGACTCGATTTGGCGCGGTATTCATTGGCACAGAGGCAGAGCTGGTACTTTCGGGCAGGAGAGTGGTTTCCAGCGTGCTTGCAGCCAGGAAATTTAAATTTAAATATCTTGAAATTGAGCAGGCACTTACGCAGCTAATGAAATTGCCCGAAAAGATTTAGCTTTTGCTGCTAAAGCATAACGTCCGTGTGGCTGAGAGGTGAGGCACAGGCCAGCAAAGCCTGGTACAGCGGTTCGAGTCCGCTCATGGACACAAGGGCAGAATGAAAGACAAAGTGCACGAAGTCATGTTACTGGTTCGGGAGCAATTATTTGAATGAAAAAGGCCTTCCGGAGGCTTTTTTTAGATGTTAGACACTAGACACTAGATATTAGATGCTAGACTTTTATAAGTTAAGAGTTTTCATCCTCTCATTCGCTCATTCAAAATTTCTCCATCTTCAAATCGACCATGTAACCTTTAAGCCATTTAACAATCAACAATCAAATTATTCTAATGAATTAGGCCTTCCGGAGGCGTTTTCTGATGCTGTTGCCCAACCCTAATCTAAAGCTTCTTCAAAACTGTTTTCAGAAGATTTGCACATCCAAGGGAACGTATATTGTTACACAAAGTGCTACTTCTATAAGAGGCAGCAGATACGGCATTGGAACCATTACTCCTGCCTTAGCAACTTGCCAGCGCACAAAATTCTTCTTCTGTTTCGAACTGAATAGTGGCGTGCTGAATCTGATATTCGGCCACAATAGCCAAAGCCTGTTGCTTAAGTGTGCTCCATTCTTCCTTCGGGAAAGATTTTTTTACCACCAGGTGCACCGTCAGCACATTGTATTCGCCATCCATGGTCCAGCAGTGGAGGTCGTGGGCATTCTGTACCTGCGGCAGTACTTCCAACTCTTTTTTTATTTCAGCCCCATTAAAAGAGGAGGGGACTGATTGTAGAAATATCTTTAGAGTTGCTGCAATATTGTTGGTTGCATTATATAAGATAAAGCCCGCTATACCCAACGATAGCAGTGGGTCGATCCAGAACCAGTCGGTAAAATACATGACCACGCTTCCTGCCAGCACGGCAATCCAACCCAAAGCATCTTCCATCAGGTGCAGCATAACAGCTCGCTGGTTCAGGGAGGTTTTGCTGCCTTTGCGTAGGCGCAGTAAAGCCAAGCCGTTAAAAGATATTCCAAGCAGCGAGAGCCACAGCATACCTTCGGCATGTACTGGCTGAATGGCAAAAAAACGCGGCACTGCCTGAAAAATGATCACCACAGAACCAACTACTAATATGAGCGAGGTTATAAAGGCCGCGAGTGTGGAAAACCTGCGTTTGCCATAGGTAAAGCTATTTGTACGCCCTTTCTGCGATTGCTTTTCGAGTACCAGTGAAGCTGCAATAGCTACGCTATCGCCCAGGTCGTGTATGGCATCGGAAAGGATAGCAACGGAATTGGTGAGTATACCGCCTATGAATTCAACCACCGTAAAGGACAGGTTAAGGGCTAAAGCAATGCGCATGTTCTTCACGATCGGATGAACATGCAGGCCTCCTCCGCTGTGTTCATGCTTATGTTCATGGTGGCAGTGCTCATGTGAATGATGATGTTCCATAATTTTGTTTTTGTAATTATTCTAATGAAAATAGCCTTCCAGAGGCTCTTGGGGCCAATCAGCCGCAAGGGCTGAAGCTACATTTGTCGGAACCTTGATTTAATGGATTAACCTGATTAACCTGATTTTAGGTTGTTCTTAACAGAAGTGGCTCTTCCTATGGTCCTCTATTAATTCTCAAATCAACAATTCAGCCATTAAACAATTTAACAATCAACAACTAACAACTAACAATCAACAACCAAATTATTCTAATGAAAATAGCCTTCCACAGGCTTTTTAAAGACATAAGACTTAATTAGTTAAGAGTTGTTATGCACTCAAGCACTCATTCAAGATTCCTCCATCTTCAAATTTCCAAATCTTCACATCTCTAAATTAAAAATCAGCACATGTTCTTTTATGCAAAGCAACAAAAAAGGCTATCCTGCCTCAAGGGCTGAACGAGGGTATGTATTGGACTATTTGCGGTAAGCCTGCCGGAACTGCCCTGGCGACTGCCCGGCCACTTTACGAAAGAGGCGGGAAAAATAGGTATGATCTTCGTAGCCCAGGGCAAAGGCAATTTCTTTAACGCTCAGTTGGGTGTAGTACAGCAGCCGTTTTGCCTCCATTATAATCTGCTGGTGTACCCAGTAACTTACCGGGAAGCCTGTTGTTTTCTTTACTGCTTCGTTAAGGTAGGCTGGTGATAGATTCAGGGCACTGGCAAAAGTAGCGGGACTTTTCATGGTTTTAAAATTCCGGAAGAGCAGTTTCCTGAACTGGCGGGTAATCATGGACAGGCGGGTGCCAGCACCTGTGTTTTGTTCTTCCCGTTGCAGATAAGCGGAGGCAAACATACCGATGCAGGCATCTGCCAGTGCCTGTATAACCGGCAGGTGGAACGGCGGTTTGTGCTCCTGCCCGCATGTTTCAGACAGAAGCCCTAGGCATTTACTCAAGGTGGTAGCCTCTTCGATAGTAAGCGGCACAGGCTCATAGAGCAGCACATTCTCTTCGAACACAGCACGGTAGGCATCGCTCACCAGCATGGTTTCTACTGCCATAAACCAGCCGGTAGACTGGTGGGCGGCAATTCCCTGATGCACCTGGCCGGGCAACAGGCAGTAGACAGCGCAGTCATGAAGCACCACTTCTTCAAAATCGACCATAAAGCGGCCGTTACCGATTTGCTGAAAAATAAAGATGTAATGGTCATCCCGGTGGGTACCCAAAGCGGCAGCCTCTTCGGGGCCGATGTTGTGCAGCCTGCGCAGGTCTATCCCGAGCGAGGTTCTGTCCTGGAGCGAGTGGATGGGTATGGGAGCTGGCGTATGCATGGCGCAATATAAAAAAATACAGACTTGATATGTGCTCTATAGAAAGCGACACAACTTATCGGAATTTGTTTCGCCTTTTATACAAATTATAAAAAATCGTGTATCGTGATACGTGTTTAGTTTTTCTAAAGATGATGCAATTTCTGATTCCGATAAGTTAAGACGCAGTCTAGACCAGCTTCAATTTCTGAAGTCTCTCCTTGCAAACCCGCCGAATTAGGCTATTTTTGCTAACATGGAGACCTTGGTGTTTGTCTTATTGCTCTTGCTTGGAGCTGCCCTGGCAGCCGTAGTAGCACTTTGGCTGAAGAACAGGCAACTGGTACATAAGAACAGGGAAAACGAGCAGCGGTTCAGGCAGCTGGAGGAGAGCGTGAGCCTATTGCAGCTGGAAACGATTAAGTTCAAGCTGAGTCCGCACCTGTTCAAGAACATCCTCAATTCCATACAATCGCATGCTTACCAGACCTACAACGCCTTAGACAAACTGGCCAATGTGCTGGATTATATCCTGTACGAAAGCGACAAGCAGTTTGTGAGCCTGAAGGAGGAACTGGACTTTGCCATGAGCCTGATAGAGATAAACAAGCTCAAGGTAAGCCCGCTCATGGACCTGAAGATAAAGAACCGTATTGAAGAAGATAACAGGCTGTATCTGCAACCCCTGCTGCCGCCGCTCATTACGGTAGACCTCATCGAAAATGCCTTTAAACACGCTGATTTAACCAGTCCGGACGCATTTATTTCTGTTGTGTTCGAATTGAAGGCTGATGTTTTTTCGCTGACAGTCTCAAACAAAATAAAGCCACGCCCTGCCCTCAAAAAAAGCAAAGGCGGCTTTGGCAACGACAGCCTGAAAAAACGGTTGGATGTCTTATTCAGAGACAGGTACACACTGGAGCAGGTTACGGAGAACAGTACTTTTATCGCCCACTTAAAAGTGAATCTTCTTGAAAAAAACGTTAAAATGTCTCTTGCTAGATGATGAGCTGCCCGGGCTGACATACCTGCGTATGCTCTGCGAGCAGTTGCCGCAGGTAGAAGTGGTAAAAGCCTTCAACTCGCCCGAACGGTTTCTAGAAGAGTACAAGTCGCTGGACTTTGATTTTTTTATTGTGGACATCGAAATGCCCGGCTTTAGTGGGCTGGAAATAGCACAATTACTGAAAGAGAAACCGGTTATTATCTGCACAGCCTACAAAGAGTATGCAGCCGATGCCTTCGACCTCGAAGCCGTGGATTACATTGTAAAGCCGATCAGGCAGGAGCGTTTGCAGAAAGCAGTAGAGAAGATGGAGAACCTGCTCAAGCAACGGGAACCTCTGAAAGATTTTATACAGATGAACACCAGCAAGGGCAAAGCTATACTCTTTTTCGACAAGCTGCTCCATATTACCGCCACAGAACCAGATAAGCGCGACAAGTGTGCCACCCTTACCAATGGCGATCAACTTATTCTCAAGAATGTAACGTTCCAATACCTGCTGTCGGTGTTGCCGCCTGATACCTTCTGCCGCATCAGCAAGAAAGATATCATTTCCTTAAAAGCTGTGCAGTACTTCAGTTTCGATGAGGTTACGCTCATACTGAAGGATCAGCGACCTGTTTCGCTTACCATTGGCGATGCCTACCGGCAGCATTTCCTGGAGCTGTTGCGCCGGTAAAATTTCGGTACAGAAAAACTGCCTTTTGTTACGTTTTCTTCCCGCTTGGTTACAAGGCAAATCAATAAACCAGCCTATTTTTTAATTTGCAGTTTACCAGAACCGGGCGGAGCTATGATACCGACTATTACAGGAAATTTAAGAAAGCACTTTATTACCGTACCTGACGAAATAAACAGGTGCAGCGGTATAAAGGTATTTGGCCAGCTTCTGAAATCTTTCGTTTTCAGCACGGATGTGGCTATAATCCGGAATATTAATGCCGATGCCGTTATTGCGCTTTACCCTTTTACACCACAGCCTATTATTGCACATGCCCTTATGCTGGCTGCCGATAAACCTGTATTTTGTGGTGTAGGCGGCGGGGTAACAAGCGGCAAGCGTTCCGTAGAGATTGCCCTCGATGCCGAGTTTCAGGGAGCGCTGGGAGTAATTGTTAACAAGCCAACGCCAAACGAGCTCATCCGGAAACTGAAAGACAAGCTGGAGATTCCGGTAGTGGTAACAGTTGTTTCTATGAACGACGACATTGCCGGCCGGCTGGCAGCAGGAACCGATATTTTTAATGTATCGGGAGCGGAGAAAACGGCAGCCATTGTCAGGCAGATAAAGGCCATAGACCCGGGTTGCGCAGTTATAGCAACAGGTGGCAAAACAGCCGAAACCATACAGGAGGTGATAGCCGCCGGAGCCAACGCAGTTTCTTATACGCCGCCGTCCTCAGCCGAACTGGTAAGAAACATCATGAACGAGTACCGCAAAGAATGTTGAATCCCTAAAACCACTAGAAATGGAAGCAGTAGCGATGAGAACAACAAAGAAGAAAGGCATGAAGAACACCATGTTTTATGTGCTGGTGGTAAGTGTTTTTTCGGCGCTGATGTATTGGATAGTAGTGCAGGGGAAACTACTGGAGGCAGCCAAAGTAACAGAAACCGGCAGCCACGTGGAAACCACCACCTGGGAGCAGTTCCTGGAAACAATGTCGCATAACCTGACGCACCCGCTTGCCATTTTGCTCGTGCAGATAATCGTGATTATTGTAACAGCCAGACTGTTCGGGTTCCTCTTCAACAAGATAGGGCAGCCTACTGTTATAGGAGAAATTGTGGCCGGTATTTTCCTGGGGCCGTCGTTGCTGGGCTGGCTGTTTCCGGAGCTTTCGGTAGTGCTGTTCCCGGTGCAGTCGCTTGGTAATTTGCAATTCCTGAGCCAGATAGGCCTGATCCTGTTTATGTTTGTGGTAGGCATGGAACTGGATTTAAAAGTGCTGAGAACAAAAGCGCACGATGCCGTTGTGATCAGCCATGCCAGTATTATTATTCCGTTTGCGCTGGGCATGGGGCTGGCCTATTTTATATATGCGGGTTACGCGCCGGCCAATGTCAGCTTCCTTTCCTTTGCCCTTTTTACCGGCATAGCGATGAGTATTACGGCTTTTCCGGTGCTGGCGCGCATTGTGCAGGAGCGGGGTATCTCTAAAACAAGGCTTGGCACGGTGGTTATTACCTGCGCCGCCGCCGACGATATTACGGCCTGGTGCATACTGGCTGCCGTTATTGCCATCGTAAAGGCTGGCTCGTTTGTGAGTTCGCTTTATACCATGGTGCTGGCAATAACTTATGTGGTGTTTATGCTAAAGCTGGTGCAGCCGTTCCTGAAGCGGCTCGGCAACATCTACTCAAACAAAGAAACCCTGAGCAAGCCCATTGTGGCAGTGTTTTTTCTGGTATTGCTGCTGTCGGCGTATATGACGGAGGTTATTGGCATTCATGCGCTTTTCGGTGCTTTTATGGCTGGCGTTATGATGCCTGACAACATAAGGTTCCGCAACATATTTGTAGAGAAAATAGAAGATATTGCACTAGTGCTGCTACTGCCACTCTTCTTTGTTTTTACAGGGCTGCGCACGCAGATAGGTTTGCTGAACAACAGCAGCCTCTGGCTTATATGTGCCCTGATAATAGTGGTAGCCACAATCGGCAAGCTGGTGGGCAGTGCCCTGGCAGCACGTTTCGTAGGGCATACATGGCGCGAAAGCCTCATTATAGGCAGCCTGATGAACACACGCGGGCTCATGGAACTGGTGGTGCTAAACATCGGCTACGACCTGGGCGTATTGTCGCCTGAGATTTTTGCCATGATGGTGCTGATGGCGCTCGTAACCACTTTCCTGACCGGCCCGGCCCTTGACCTGATAGACAAGGTGCTGCCTGCGAAAAAACCGTTGTCGCCTTTCTCGGAGCGAATAACAGTGAAGGGCAAATTCAATATCCTGCTTTCGTTCGGGAACCCGGAGAGTGGACGGGTAATGTTGCAACTGGCAAATAGTTTAACAAAGAGGGCAGCTGATAACACGACCATTACGGCGCTGCACTTATCGCAAAGCAGCGAAACTCACCTGTTTGAGGAGCGGCAATTGGAGCGGGAGAGCTTTTTCCCGGTGCTTTCAGAGGCAGAGCGGCTGAACATAGCGATAAACACCCTCTACAAGCCATCGCAGGACATCAGCAAGGAAATTATTGAAACTGCCAACCGCGGCGATTTCGACCTGATGTTAATCGGAATGGGGCAATCTGTCTTTCAGAATACCTTATTAGGAAAAATTCTAGGTGTATCTACCAAAATAATTAATCCAGAAAAACTGTTGGAGACACTTTCCGGAAGAGAGAAGCTGTTTGCAGAAGCTGTGCTTGACGATCGGGTGCGGCATATAACCAAAGCGACAAAAATTCCAGTTGGCATTTTAATAGAAAAAGGTTTGCAGAAAGTGGAGAGAGTATTTATTCCGGTATTCTCGAAAAAGGATATTTTTCTGCTGCAATACGCCCGAATGCTTATAAAAAACAATGATGCAGGCATTATATTACTTGATGCTGTTAGAGAGATAGGCGCATCGGCTGAGTTTAAAGAAGCTATTCGGTCTATGGAGCAGGTGGCACCAGGCAACATTGCCCTGTATACCGACAATAATATTTCTCGCGATTTTCTGCGGCAGCAAGATATTATGCTGATTAGTCTTTCAAGTTGGAAGCAACTGGTACAGACGCAGAGTGTATGGTTAAGATACGCGCCTTCCGTGCTCATATTAAAAGGATAGTCCTGCTTTTGTTATGTCATCGGGCCTTACCAACATGCAAACAGCCTGCCAGTCGGGTATAATCCGAACAGGCAGGCTGTTTAATATTAAGTAAAACCAAAGACACAAGTTTTAGCAGTAAGTTGACTTTTAAAAACTTGAACTTTGAAGTGCCTTAACAGAAGTTTTACATTGATTTTGTACTAGCTACTTTTTATACACTGGACTGCAGTGCTTTTTATAGGTTCGGTTGCGGTGTGGTGCGCAGGTAAGGCTTCACCTCCTTATAACCTTTCGGGAATTTTGCCGGAATGTCTTCGTTCTTGATAGCTGGTGCTATAACCACATCTTCGCCATGCTGCCAGTTGGCGGGAGTAGCCACGCTGTAGTTAGCCGTAAGCTGAAGCGAGTCTATTACACGCAGGAGTTCGTTAAAATTGCGGCCCGTAGAGGCAGGGTAGGTTATGGTCAGTTTTATTTTTTTATCTGGACCGATCACATACACCGAACGAACTGTCAGCTTGTCGGAGGCGTTTGGGTGAATCATGCCGTAAAGCTGCGCCACCTTCTGGTCAGAGTCAGCAATAATCGGGAAGTTTACTTCTGTAGACTGCGTTTCGTTTATATCTTTTATCCATTCGTGGTGCGAGTCGAGCGGATCTACGCTCAGAGCCACCACTTTTACGTTGCGCTTTTCAAACTCACCTTTCAGTTTTGCCGTTGTGCCCAGTTCTGTCGTACACACTGGTGTGAAATCTGCAGGGTGCGAAAACAGAATACCCCACGAGTCGCCTAGCCACTCATGAAAGTTAATTTTACCTAAAGTAGTTTCTGCTGAAAAGTCAGGAGCTACATCTCCAAGTTGTAATGTCATAGCTTTATGTGTTTTGATTTTATATAAAGATACAGTTACTGACAAGGATTCTAAAAATCAGAGGCAGTTATTTTTTTGATGGTATCGTTTTCGAAACTGAGGCGGATCTGGTCCGAGAGTTTTTGCGCCTCCTGATCCTGGCGCTGCTTATTTCCTATAGCATTACTTACCAGAGCAAAAGCACGCTGAAGAGCATCTGTTATTTCCTTCAGATTTCCGTCTCTCACTTCTATTTTAAATACAGCCTTGCCGGGTACAGCTGTAATTTTAACGCCAGGCACGGGAACGCCTATAAATTGTTGTTGCAACTTATCATAAGTGTGGTGCTGGCCTTCCAACGACCAAAAGAACTGATTGCCGTAGCCATTCCTGAAAAATTTGAGCGTATTAAAATGATCGGGGTGCGTAGGAAGCCCCGGGTACACTACCGCTGTGGTTAATGCAGCGAGTTGAAACCATTTTGCTAACTGCAGTGTAACAGCAAGCTTGTTTTTAATGCGAGCAACCTCATTTGGGTTTTCGCGCCAGAAACTGGCGGTGGGTAACGGAATAACCCTGCTTTCTCCGGCTTTCTGTTTTTTATAAGGCGATTGGTCTCCCCATCCGTCTCCGATTATCAGGCTTGAAGTGCGCACCACCACATGCCCCTGGGTTTTTATATCTGGGTGCCAGTGCAGCAGGTTCGATAAAACATAATCGGCACCCCAAACAATAGGGTCGAACAAAATTCCTTCGGCACCGGCAGTGTTGTCTACAATTACTTTTATACCCCTGTCTTGCGCAAACCGGATTACCTTCTGGAAATCAGGTACAGAAAGATCATCTCCGATAGTAGCCAGGTACAGGATACCCGTTTGCTCATCTACTAATTCTTTATAGGCCAAATTACCAGGGGTTTTGTTTTGCCGGATGCTGTAGCCATGCCGTTTATAATGAGCCAGTTCCTGCCACTTCTGTGAATCAGAATTCAGGCTTAGCACGTTCTGTCCTTTTTTCAGTAAAGCTCTGAAGAGCTTAAACCTGGCCTGGCTTAGCCGGTCGGAGAAGAAAATTGGTTTGCCTGTTGCATTCCAGCTAAATGGTTTATCGAGAGCAGGCAGGCTAAACGCGTTGGCAGTGGTAGTCTGGCTGATGTTTTGAGTAGCCAAAGCTTTTTGGTACAGGTAGTTTCTGGAGTCGAAATGGATATGTAAAGTTTGCATGAGTTCTGATTTTTTGTTATTGTTGACCTTTTTTTGTTGCCTGATGGCTTACGGTTAGGCCTTTTCCCTTAAAAAGTTGCTGCTACTGGAGTACATATTCAGGCTGGCTGTCGCAAAACAAGCTAATGCGGTACGATTTACTGCCTGTGCTGGCCTCAGTTTATAATGCGGAGGAGGAGGTAAGTTAGCTATGGCATAAGGCGCTAACAACAGTAACCTATAGCAGCATTTTGTCTGTTGGGTACCGAGGCGCCCATTAAACTCTAAAAGTACCAGCGGACATAGCCGCCTCTTCTGCGCGAATTTGTTGAATCTGTAAAAGCTTACGTTAAAAAGAAGCGAAAAAGATACCCGGTTACGGATGGGCAGTTAGAAACGGAGGGTGTTAAGCTGCCTAATTGTTTAGCAACAACAACATGTGTCAGTCATGCTGGAAAGGACTTGACCTATATTGGTCAAAGGAGCATATTGCGCAAAGCTAAAAGCGATTTCCTTTATCATGTTGACACTTTTTTTAATTTAATATTTAATTCCTATAGAATTAGTATACAAATTTAAGTGGATTTATGTTTCAATCAAATTAAATTATAATTTTATAAAAAATAATTTGGGAAAGACTACATACAAGGCAATCTTAGGCCTAGGCTATGTTAGGACCAAAATGGCTTCGGCAGGCTATTTTAATTTACATAATTTAGTTTCCTTCAGTTTCTGATAGGGGAGCAAATCTATTGTCAGAAGCTTGGAGCAAAGTAATTACCTGTTATTAAATTGGTGTATTTACAACTTATTTCATGAACTGGATTACACGCGAACGACCAAAGGTAGACCGGATTGCCTGCCCCTGGCTTATCAGGAGATTTATAGACAATGAGGCTATATTTTATTTTGTGCCTTACCAGCAGGTGCTGGAGAAGGCGCAGGAACTGCAGGCCATTCCGTTTGATATTCCGGAAGCCGAGCTGACGCATTACAACGACCGGTGCACGTTTGATTTTTTTCTGGAAAAGTATAAGCTCACAGATGAGGCCTTGCACACCATGGCGCCTATACTAAGAGGTGCTGATACAGACGATCACAGCCTAACCAAACAGTCGGCCGGGCTTTGGGCTATATCGGTGGGCCTGTCGGTCAACATAAAAGACGATTATGAGCTTTTGGAGAAAGGAATGGTGCTCTACGATGCCTTGTACACTTGGGCAAAGCAGCTGCAGGGAGTAAAGCACCTGCAGCAACCCACCGAAAACCTTTTTTTGCAGGTGTTCAACCGCTACATGCGGCAGCAGAAAGAGCGGAAAAAAGTACCAGCCTGGGCACAAGGGCTAAAGGAAATTATACAGGACCAAGTTGATACGAATCTAAGCCTGAGCCTAAGTGAGATAGCGAAAGGTCTTGAGGTACATCCGGCATATGTGTCGAGGGAGTTCGCTAAGTATTTCGATAACATGTCGTATGGCGAGTACATCCGGAAACTGCGTATCGAAAAGGCTTTGCACCTGCTTCAGACTACCGACCACTCTTTATCAGAAATTGCCTATCTCACAGGCTTTTCGGACCAAAGCCATTTTACACGCATCTTTAAAAAGTTTATAGGCCAAAGTCCATCCGAATACAAAAAATCTTTGGCAAAAGGTAAAAAGGATTCTAAAGGTTAATCACGTTCTATTTTTCCCGCACTGTTGGTTGTTTCTTGCATGAGTAATAAAGAAGTACAACAAGTTTAAAACAACAGTTTACGATGGTAAAAGTGAATACTCAAATGAATGCAGCCAAGGCTGAACCTTTCTATTTTTATGGGAAAGGCCTTTTTATGGTTTTTGTGTTACTTATTGCTTTTATGTCTCCTGGCAAGGTGCAAGCACAGGACACGGCTCCGGCAGCAGAACGTAAGGTCCTTAACCTGGCACTGGAAGGAATGGTGGGCATTACGACAAATGCCAGAAATACTTTTGCAATTAACGTAGGAGGCCCAAACATTCGGCTAAAATTTAACTCGAACTTTTCGATAGGAGCAGGTGCTTTACCTTCGTTGCTGGTGGTAAAAGGCCAGGCCGAGCCCAAGCTTGGCCTGGCTCCAAGGGTAGACTATAAGAACCTGGTTTTTATGGCGCCCGCTTACCATAGGAGCAGCGACCACAGCTGGACCTGGACCTATGGTATTGGTTATAAGTTTCATTAAACCACAGAGATGTGCAGCATGAAAACGTACAAGAAAGAGTTACTAAATGAGGCAGCAAATCAGCTTCCGCCACCAGCCATGCCTGCTTTTAAAGAGGTGCTACTGTTTTGGCTGAAGCTGGGTTTCATTAGTTTTGGTGGTCCTGCCGGGCAGATTGCTATCATGCATGAGTTTGTAGTGGAGAAGAAGAGGTGGCTCTCTGATGCCAAATTTCTGCATGCGCTTAACTATTGCATGCTCTTGCCGGGACCGGAGGCGCAGCAATTGGCTACCTACATAGGCTGGTTACTGCATGGTGTCAGGGGTGGGTTGGCAGCAGGTATTCTGTTTGTACTGCCATCGGTTTTTATTTTGCTAGGTTTGAGCATGGCTTACGTAAGCTACGGTTCTATACCTTGGGTGTCGGCCCTCTTTTATGGGTTAAAGCCTGCTGTGGTGGCTATTGTGTTGCTGGCGCTATTGAAGATCGGAAAGAAGTCGTTGAAGAGTGTGCTGCACTACCTGCTGGCGCTGGCAAGTTTTCTGGCTATTTACTTTCTTAACATTCCTTTCCCGTACATTATAATTTGTGCCATACTGCTGGCTGTGCTGGCACGCCAGCTGTTTCCGAAGTTGTTGCATCCAGAAGCCCAGCCATATACTGTTGCCGGAGATGTAGAAGCATCAGCTTATCTGGTACAGGGCACAACTGGGGAGACAGAGGTATTGCTCAAACCGATGCAGCTGTTGTGGCGCGGGGTAATGGTGGTAGTTTTATGGTTGTCGCCGTTCCTGCTGTTTTACCTGTTCAGCCAGGATTTTATTTTCTGGAAAACCTTGTCGTTCTTCTTTACAAAAGCCGCCTTAGTAACTTTTGGCGGAGCCTATGCGGTGCTGCCCTATGTAGCCCAGGTAGCCGTAGAGGATTTTAACTGGCTCAGCAGGCTGCAGATGATTGATGGCCTGTCGCTAGGCGAGACGACGCCTGGGCCGCTGATTATGGTGCTGGTTTTTGTAGGCTTTATGGCAGGCTATAACCAATACGGTGGCTCTTTGCTGATGGGAGCAGTAGGGCTTGCCACTACTACGTTTTTCACCTTTCTGCCCTGTTTTCTATTTATATTGGTAGGCGGTCCGCTTATAGAGCGCACACAGCACAACACATGGGTAAAATCTATTCTGGGAGTTGTAACGGCAGCTGTGGTGGGAGTGGTGCTGAACCTGGCGGTTTATTTCGGGAGTGCGGTGGTACTACGGCAGGGCAGGGAGCCAGATTGGCTGGCGCTGGCCTGGGTTCTGGTGTCGGTGCTTGCGATGTATCGGTTTAAAATTGGTATGATAACCTGGATAGCGATAAGCGCTGTGGCTGGTTTAGCCGCTTACCTGGTGCAGTTGCTGCCAGGGTAATGTTCAAAAACAGCAAAACGCCTGCAGGAGCTTTGCTGTTTCTGAATTAACCTCTCTAACTAGGTTTATCGTATCCAGATCATCAACTAGCGCTTCGCCAAATTAGAAATTAAAAATTATGATAGCGCGAGCGTCCTCGCTCTTGACGATTATTCTGCGGCCACTGGCTGCTTTGAAACTGTTTTGTAGGGGGCATAATTCAAAAAAATTAAATGGAGGAGCACTATCCAAATCAACTTCCAATTGGCAACCAGCCATAAACAATCAGTATTCGGTAGGTAAATTATTCTAATGAAAAGAGCCTTCAGAAGGTAAAAAATGCCTGAGGGTGTCAAGGCCTGCTGCTTTTTTTCTAATAGAAAGAGTTGCTGTTCTGGCTGTTCCTGTTAAGATAGAAATAGTTTTGTGCCGTTAAGCAATTACTTCTTTTTTAATTTCTTCCGGTTTCTCCCATTCTGAGGCGTTTTTTATGTTAAGATGTATAGGGCTGAACACAGGGTCCAAGCCGGCTTTTACCTGCTTTTCGTAATCTTTCAGTGCAGCCAAGGCTGGCTTGGATAGCAGAAGCATAGCAACCATGTTCAGCCAGGCCATAATGCCTACACCTATATCGCCAAGCACCCAGGCTGCTTCTGCTGTTTTTACCGATCCGTAAAAGGTGGCTGCCAACATAAGTACCCTTAGCGCCCACAGAAGGCCTTTGCTGGTTTTGGCGCTAAGGTAGCTGAGGTTGGTTTCAGCAATATAATAATAGGCCATTATGGTGGTGAAGGCAAAGAGGAGTAAAGAGATGGCTACAAAACCGCCGCCTAAGCTAGGAAAATGGGTATTAACAG
The DNA here is from genome assembly GCF_008017455.1 of Pontibacter qinzhouensis. GTDB lineage: Bacteria > Bacteroidota > Bacteroidia > Cytophagales > Hymenobacteraceae > Pontibacter > Pontibacter qinzhouensis. The sequence goes on from NZ_VRTY01000018.1 coordinate 56,113, forward strand.
CTTGTTGCGTAAAAGCCGGACCGAAGGCTATACCTGGTGCGTTTTCTACAATAAATCCTCCATCCGGATTAATAACGTTATATTGACCTGTAAACAATATCATAAAGGCAGTAGCAGTGCACACCAGCATAGTATCTACGTAAACCGAAAATGCCTGTACCAGTCCTTGTTTTGCGGGGTGACTTACTTCTGCGGCAGCTGCGGCATGTGGGGCAGTGCCTTGGCCGGCTTCATTTGAGTAAATGCCCCTCTTAACGCCCCACGAAATAGCCATACCAAACACTCCGGCAAAAGCAGGCTCTATGTTAAAGGCCGATTTTATGATGAGGCTCAGTACCGCGGGCACTTCTGTAATGTTAAGGCCTATAATAACAAAGGTCATCAGCAGATAAGCACCAGCCATAAAAGGAACAGCAATTTCAGCTACCCGACCAATGCGGCGCACTCCGCCAAAAATGATCAGGGCAAGCAGAACTGTAATGGCACCACCGGTTATACCTACCGGAATGTTAAAAGCCGCATACATGCTGGTGGCGATGCTGTTGCTCTGCACACCAGGCAGCAGAAATGCCATGCTGATGATGGTGGCTAGGGCAAAAACCACTGCATACCATTTCATGCCTAAACCTTTTTCTATGTAGTAGGCGGGGCCTCCACGGTACTGGCCGTCTTGTACTTGTTTAAAGATCTGGCCCAGCGTAGCCTCTATAAACGCGGAAGCACTTCCTAAAAAAGCAATCACCCACATCCAGAAAACAGCTCCAGGGCCACCCATGGCAATAGCAGTGGCCACCCCGGCAATATTTCCGGTTCCTACGCGGCCTGCAATGGCCATAGAAAATGCCTGAAAAGAACTTACACCTTTATCAGACGATTCGCCTTTAAACAGGAGCCGCAGCATATCTGGGAATAAGCGCAGCTGCAGAAACCGTGTTCTGATAGAAAAATAAATACCTGCTCCCAGGCACAGTACAATAAGAGCATTGCTCCAGACGATGTCGTTAATAGCGTTGATGAGATTTTCCATGTAGTTGGGTTTTGGGCGGATAAAGATGCTGTTTTAGGTAGCAAAATCAGTTTTAACCTGATTCGCATCTTATAAAGAAAAGAAAATATTCTGAAAGATCTATAACTAATTTTCTGCTTCTGGAGGTGCCCTAACGAATGGTTGTGGCAGGGGCAAGTACAGGCCCGCTTGGTATAGGCCAGGTGGACTGAAATATAAATCAGGTTATAAATATAAATGGGTAAAGCTGATAATCAGCTATTTTAGTCTTTGTGTTTATTGTAAAGCAATGATAATATATGGGTAACAATAAAGTAACCTGCCGCTGCTACCTTTCGGCATGATACAAGAACTGATAGCAGGAAGCTGTATTGTTGCCTTCCTTTTTATTATCTGGATATGGTGGCGCTTAATCTTTAACGACGAGAGCGAGCCCGAAGTGGATCGCTCGTTTACTTTTTATACCCCGCATGGCCAGCCCATACAGTGGCAGGTTTTTACAAACGATAAGTATATAGTAGAGCAGGAGGGAGAGCAGCCTGAGAAAAAGGTGATGTAAGCATTGAAGTTGCTTTACTTACAGGTGGCTTGCAATCTTTCTAATGAAATTTGCCTTCATAAGAAATTTTCATCTTTTTCAGCCAAGGGGCTATCAGTTTAAATATATTAAGACCGCACACACAAAAAAAAGCCCCTTCAGAGCATCTGAAGGGGCTTTTTGTGATCCCGTTTGGATTCGAACCAAAGACCTACTGCTTAGAAGGCAGTTGCTCTATCCAGCTGAGCTACGAGACCAGTGTTTGCCGGAAGAGTAGAACTTCCTTTAAACGAAAAATTTCGGAATTACTTCCGAAATTTTCTTGTCGGGGTGGCAGGATTCGAACCTACGACCTCCACATCCCAAATGTGGCGCGATACCGGGCTACGCTACACCCCGAACTATGCTTTCAACTCCGGTTAGCGATAAAACTGTGTCGCTGTTAATGTTGAACGCGGTGCAAAAGTAAGAGAAGTTTTTTAAGAAACAAAATTATTTTAAAAATCTTTTCTTGCGGAGGGGGGGGGATTCGAACCCCCGGTACCCTTACGAGTACGGCAGTTTAGCAAACTGCTGGTTTCAGCCACTCACCCACCTCTCCGGTGCCCCTTTCTGCTAAAGGGTATGCAAACTTACAACAATCTCCACGAAACGCAATACCTTTTGCAAAAAAATACTGCTCTAAAAAGTGTGTCTGCCTTTCTTAAAGCACACTTTTTAAACTAACTAATTGATACTATTTATCTTCCCTGCTTTCTAGGCCAGCACATTTTCTGAAAAAAAAATCAATGGCAGGTAAATTAGTTTTCATCTGCTGGCCCGGCTACCTGTTTTCCGGAAAATTTTGGCCTGGTACGGCAAATAATTTAATAGCCGTGTTTTCGTATCTTTGTTTCTGAAGAAAAAAATATTTCTAGTTTCAGCCAACATGACCTGGTACCAAACCATTACTTTTCTGGAAATACTTTTTGGTGTCCTCTTTCTGGGCATCTATATCGGGTACCTGGTGCGGGTAAGAAAGGTGGCGCTTTTTTTTAAGCAAAGGCCCCACATTGTCTGGTTTAAATTTGTGCTGCGCCATGTGTACGTGCTGCTCCTGGTTATTTCTATACTCGGTCCGTCGTTTGGCGCCATGAAAAAGGAGATTAAGACCATTGGCAAGGATTTGTACATCGCTATTGATTTATCTGACTCCATGAACGCTACCGATGTGCAGCCATCGCGCATAGAGAAGGCACGGCACGAGATGCAACGCCTGATTAAGCGCTTTAACTCGGATAAAATCGGTATTATTGTTTTTTCTTCAGAAGCTTACCTGCACACCCCGCTCACCTACGACCAGGAGGCGCTGCAATTATACACCCGCACCCTTCGCACCGACTTATTGCCCGCTGCAGGCACAGATTATGCTCCTGTTCTGGAACTGGTGCTCGAAAAATTCACGCAGAACAAACAAGTAGAGGTGGAAGAGCAGAAGGCGCGTGTGCTGGTTCTTATCAGCGATGGCGAAGACTTTGGCGATAATAAAAACAAACTGCTGGAGACCCTGCGCGAACAAAACATCCGGGTGTTTACATTAGGTGTAGGCACATCGGATGGCGGCCGTATTCCGGCGGCAGGAGGCTATAAGAAAGACACAAACGGCCAGATGGTTTTTACGCGCCTGAACCCGGAGCCACTCCTCGAGTTAGCCGACCACACTGATGGCGAATATTTTGAAGTAAACGATCGCGTGAGTGAAGTAAATCGCCTGATCAGCACCATCAACAACATAGAAGGCGAGTTGCGCGAAAGTAAAACGGTTGATGTAACGGCTAACAAATACGTGTACCCGCTGGCGTTGGCTTTGTTACTTATTTTACTGGATGTGCTCATTCCTGTTAAACTGATCAGTATATGAAACCTGTTCTTCTGTTCCTGTTTCTGATCAGCCTGTTCGGAGGTGGCATTCGTACTATATCGCAAATTAACCGCTATGCCCGTGAGGCAGCCATAGCCTATCAGCAGCAGGATTTTGTAACGGCAATAGCGGCTTATGAGCACCTGTTAAACGACCTGGAGGTGCAGGACGATCAAATTAGCCTGAACCTGGCTCATGCATATTACAAGGCCGGCCTTCTGGACAAGGCGCTGCAGCAGTACCAACAACTGGCTACGCATCCATTTCAGCATATACGGGCGGTGGCGGCTTTGCAAACCGGCAACATTGCTGCCCGGAGAAACAAGTTTAAACTGGCTCTTACCTATTACAAAAAAGCTCTTGTAGCCGAACCTGGCAACGAAAGTGCGCGCTACAATTATGAGTTATTAAAAAAGTACCTGTTGCTGCACCCCGAATTTGTAGATGATCAGGAAGAGGAGGTGGATCAGGATCTCTCAGAAGAAACGCCACCGGAAGAGGCAGAATTACCACCGCCTGCCACAGAAGATTTAGCTCTTCAGCCAAAATTGAAGCCGGATGCCGATGGCAACAGGGAAGAGGAAATAGAGACAAAAGAGGAGACGGAGACAGGTACGCCAGAGAACCGCAGCCAGACCAATGCGCCCTCAGACCATACCACTAACCAGAACAACCCCAACGGCACAAAAGAGCAGGAGCAGGCAGCCGGACAAACTCCTGGCGATACAGAGGGACAACGAGCAGAGAACAATCCGGAGCAGGGGCAAAACAATAGCAGGTCTAGTGCTGAGGCGGCTTCTGAAGAAGACCAGCGGGCGCAAACACGCCGAAACCGGCTGCAACAAATGAACATCAGTCCGGAAAAAGCACAGTTGCTGCTCGATGCCATGCAGAACATCGAGATGCAGTATATTCAGCAACTCCCTAAAAAAGCGACTAAAAAACCTGATCCCTCCAAACCTGATTGGTGATAGTTTAACTGCAGATTACCTGACTCAGGCTAAATTTTACCCTTGACACTAAATGGTGAAAAACTCTTCTGAAGGCCATTTTCATTTGAATAATTTGCGACCTATAGCATAAAAAAATCCCGGTAAAAGGTCAGTGCCTTTACCGGGATTTAATTTGTATAATTAGCTGCTTTGTGCGGCTCTTAACCTATGGTTTCGGCTACAGATGTTGCCGGGGAGGTGAACACATAGCGGAAGTCAAAGAGGCGCTTGGTTTTAAGCAGTTCCTCGTTCTCCTTGAATTCAGACCAGTTAGTAAGCAATACCAGCTCATCAGACTGTTCTACCAGCGTCTCCAGGGAGTCGACATATGAGATCGGCAGGTTGTACGAAGCCTTGAATACTTCGTTTGCCATCGGGTCGTAAGCTACAATGTTAGTATAGCCTTTCTCCAGCAGCTTCTCTATAATAAACTTACTAGGCGTAAAGCGCACATCGTCGGAGTTGCTCTTAAACGACAGGCCAAGTATACCAATAGTACTGTCTTTAGAAGCAACAGCGGCAATTTTTTCGGCCATGTGCTCTTTTATCTCTTCGTTTATCTGCAGGTTGGCATCCAGAATTCTGGCTGTAAAACCGTTTTCCTGGGCTATGCTACTGAGAGCGGCTGTGTCTTTTGGCAGGCAGTAACCGCCATAACCGCAACCCGGGTACACGTAGCTCGACATAGCAGCCGGTTGCCCGTGCCAGCGTTTGTCTTCGTGCAGAATTTTAAAGGCTCTGGCCACGTCAATATCACCGATATGGTCTGCCACCATCGCCATCTCGTTTGAGAAACTGATGAGTGTAGACAGCAGCGTGTTGGAGAGATACTTGATAAACTCAGCCGAATTGTAGTTTACATAATGAATAGGCGCTTTAAACGGCTGGTAGATCTGGTTCAGGATTTCCTTGCTTTGCTCATCTTCCACACCGATCACTACTCTGTCGGGGTTCATAAAATCGTCCCAGGCGTAGCCTTCGCGTAAAAACTCTGGGTTAGAGGCCAGGCCTACCGGTTTGTTGTACTCTCTGTTCAGCTGCTCCACATATGGCTTCACCTGCCGCGAAATAGTAGATGGCGGCACCGTAGACTTGGTTACAATAACTTTAAAAGTCCCGTCGCTCGACTCAAAGACATTTTTTACAGCGTCTAATAAATAAGTCAGGTCAGCGCTGCCATCTTCTTTGCCCGGTGTGCCCACGCAAATAATAATGGCCTTGCTGTTGTTCACGGCCTCTTCCAGCGAAGCATCTACTATAAAATTGTTCCCTAATTCGTCGCGCAGCGCCTCTTCGAGGTGCGGCTCATAAAAAGGAACTTCGTAATTCTTTATTTTTTCGAGCTTTTGCGCGTTTACGTCTACACCATAAACTTTAAAGCCTTTTTTACTGAAACCCAGGGCTGTTGTCAGACCTACAAATCCTAATCCTAATACTGTAATCATTGTAACTTGCCGTTAAATGTATGCAAAAATTCTAAATACCTTCTGATGCCTTCTTCTACAGAAACCTTTGGTTCGTAGGCAAGTACCTCACGCGCTTTGCTGATGTTGGGGCAGCGTCTGTTAGGGTTATCTGTCAGGTACTGCTGATCTGCTGAAACACTGAATTTAATCTCGCCTTGGTAATCGAAAATAGCCTTGCCTTCGCGGTTAAAGATCTCAGCAAACTCCCGCACCGATAGCTCCGGCTTATCCATGCCAATGTTAAATACATCGAACTTACCGTGCAGCAGCACCTTCAGGTAACCGGTAATGGCATCGGAGATGTAGCAGAACGTGCGGGTAGGAGTGCCATCAGAAAGAATCTCGAGGTCGCGGCCTTCTACTACGGCTTTGGCAAAGTCGGCAGGCAGGCGCTTGTCGTTTATGTTCATGCCGGGGCCATAGTTGTTAAATGGTCGGGCAATGCCAATGGTCATGTTGTGTTTCTCAGAAAAGAGGTAGCAAAGTGTTTCGCCAAAGCGCTTAGCCTCGTCGTAGCAGGCGCGTGGGCCGATGCTGGCCACATTGCCTCTGTAGTCTTCGCTGGTAGGGATGAACTCCGGGAACGGATCGCCATAGATTTCGCTGCTTGAGAAGAACAGGAAGCCTTTCAGCTGTTTCTCAGCATAAAAATCGAGCAGGCGGCGCAGGCCGGTAATGTTAGCGTCTACGGTCTCGATCGGGTGAATGCGGTAAAAAGTAGGAGAGGCGATAGAAGCCATGTGAATTACGATGTCTGCTTCATCAGCACCTGGAATGTCGGCTACATTGTCGGTTATAACGTTGAAATAACGCAGCTCCACTTTGCCCTGGTTGTTCTCCACGAGCGTGTCGAGCCAGTCTTTGGTGCCAGTCAGGAAGTTATCGAGACCGATGATGCGTTTAAGTTGCAGCTCTTCGGCATAATGAGCGAAGAAGTGCATAAAGTAGTAGCCTAAAAAGCCACCGCAGCCGGTAATAAGTATAGTAGAATTTCGCAGCTTATCTTTTTCTGCCGTCGACAGGCCTTCGTAAATGGCCACCATGTCTTCTTGCAGAATTCGGTTCACTGCTTTAGGCGCTATTGTATCACTTGTCATGTGTTCTGCTTATTATGTATTGTTGGTTGTTAATTGCTTCTTGTTATTGGTTGTTAATCGCTGATTGCTAAATTGTTTCATGGTTAAATTGTTGAACAGGGTTATTGCTTAACTACCAGCAATCAACAACTATATCAGGCTATGGCTGATTTTTCCTGCAGCTCCGGGAAGAACATCTGTAGCTGCTCGCGGTAAAGGCGCATCACCTGCGATGTTTCATCCAGTTCCACATCATCAAAGGTTAAGGGCTCATCGCGCTTCACATCGCGCTTCAGAACTGCTCCTTCGGCTAACCCGATCGGTAAAAGATTCTCCTGGCGCGCAACCGGTGCGTTCTCGCATTGGCCGTAGGTGTCGTAACCTCCCAATCCATCGAGCTGCTTTCCTGCAGGCAGGTCGGTTTTAGCCAGTGTTATTACATCAACTACAGGCCCCGCTATTGGTGCCATTATCACATCCTGAAACTCTACCATTTTACCTATAGAGTGAGGCAGCTCAAAGTAACACAGGTGGTACGGGGTGTAAAAGCTGTACAGCGGGCCTTTTCCGAGTTTACCGTACTCTAAATATTTCTTTGTCATGGGGTCGTCGGCGGTCGCATATACGAAAACGCCCGGGCCGGGTTTCGGACCTACCACATAATCTACAATGCCACCTAAGCGCTTCAGTTCTTCTACATCGTACATGGAGGTCATGTCATCCACGTGGCCATCGTAGTTAATGCCGATCATGCCGCGCTTGGCTACTCCCATGCCGGTTGCATTGGCCACGCAGGCCTGCTCAAACGATATTTTAGTGCCGTCAGCAAAAGAGGTGACCATTTCAGGAGTCATGTCCCAGGTGGCGGCGAAACCAGCCTGGGTAGTGGGGTTACGATAATAGTCCTGCAGGCCTTTAATATTGCCACATAAAACGGGAGTCAGGCCAATGCTCTTAACAAAGCGCACCAGGTTCATAATTACGCCTGGCTGGTCTCCATCGCCTCCGCTAATAAGTACTCCGGCTTTATCGGCGTGTACTTTTAAAATCGGGCCGATCGTGGCGTCGAGTTCTGCGTTAAAGAGCAGCACGTGCTTTTTGTTTGCTATTGCCTTCATCACCACATCGGTAGCGTAGTGTATAGTGCCAGTCATCTCCACAATTATATCGATGCCGGCTGCCTCACATACCAGGTCAGGATTATCGGTTACGGCAAAGCCTCCTGCTGACAGGCATTTTTGCAGCGATTCAGCATCGGTGCAAACCTCTGCCGTAGTGCCTGCATTCTCGTAAGCATCAAGCGCTTTGCTCACTGTTCTGTTAACAATGGCTGCCACTTCCATACCAGGGGTGTAGCGCACTATCTGGTTTACAAGGCCTTTCGCCATGATGCCAGCACCTATAATGCCGACCCTGATCGGGTTTCCTTCTTTTTCGCGAGCCTGTAAATATTTGTCTAGTATAATCATGAAAATTTATTTTTAATGTGAACTTGTAACGCGGACAGACCAGCTTGCTGAACTCGTTACATATATGTTAGATGGTTGGTTGTATTTGGAGTGTTAAGGACTTTTAAAATTTCCTGCACGAGGTCCTTTAATATAAATTAAGGTTTCTGAATATATTTTCATCTGCATACGTGCATATTAAATTTCCGGATGAACATTTGGCCGGTAAATTATCCAGTTATTCAACTGAATAAAATTTACTGCCAGAAAGTGTATAGGAAAATCTGCAGCAGGCAGCATTGCTAGCCCTGAAATAAGTGGGCTGTTTGAAAGAAAAGGGCGGTGGTGAAACAGCAGAAGGTTAGTTTTATCAGGCACGTAAATAGAAGAATAATCAGGTTTCATTGGCTCAGGGAGCAGATTTGGACCAGGGCAGGGTGCGAAACAAACATCCTTTCAGTGCCGGAGAAATAAGTAATAGAAGTTTTGCGAATCACGGTAAGCATTGATTAATACTGCAGGATTAGTCTGTCATCTGAATTTAAGAAATGGAAGGAACCAGCCACTACAACACCTGTTCCTAAACTTGCTTGGTTGTACGGGAATACGGTGAAAGCGTTATAATAATTCACTTCAAAAATTTAATACAAAGTAGGATTATATAAATTTTTTCGACGTGCCACAAAATCAGGTTATTTAGTTTAATAACATGGAAGTACTCCTTAAGCTATGCCTGCAGCGTTACTATAACTAATGTTATTTAATTTTTAAGAAAGAATTCTGGTATGTGAATTTTCGGTGTCTACTGTTAAATTTAAAAAATATGAATGCAGGTCTAATGAGATCCATTTAGAACTTACCTTCTAAATTCTACTAATGAAAATAGCCTCCAGAAGGTTTTTTATCAGAATTTCGCCAAGGGTGTGTAGTATTTATTTATAGTCTGTGGCTAAACTTCCCGAAATCAAAAATAATATCGCCTTTAGATAGACAACACTGGTATCACGGCACCCTTCACCTGATAATCTTGAAGAGAAGAAAGACAAAGGCTGAAAGTGTGTCACTGTATCAAATTAGCTGTACTTAGCAAGGACTTTGGCAACATTTGGAGGTGAGGTTTGCCTCATATAGAAAAATTTTTCAATCCTAAGGAATATTCCTTCTGTTGAAGTAGGGAATTTAACCTGTTAGCCCGGAGAAGTTGCGGCACAGGCTTTATATTTGTAGAGGCTTATCATGTGTTAGTGAGGTAGCAAACACTACCTTACTAACAGGTTAGCAGCAGTAAAATAACAGACACTTATACCCTACATGACACAGGAGGAGCATTACAAACAACTGGAAAAGCTGTTTCTGGCAGCGAATATTCAGGAATTTTATACAGGTAGCACGATTCAGGTTAGTCGGGAGCGTGCTAAAATCTTATTGCCTACCGATCCAAAATTCTTTCATGGCGCTAATGCCGTGCATGGTTCTGTGTATTTTAAGCTCCTCGACGATGCCGCCTGGTTTGCCGCAGCCTCGGTTGTCCGCGATTTCTTTATCGTCACTAGCTCTTTCCAGATGAACCTGTTGCGCATGGTCAACAGTGGGCATTTATCGGCAGTGGGTATGGTGCGGTCGGTATCGCGGCAGGTATTACTTGCCGAATCGGTAATCTATAATGAGAGAGGGAAAGAGGTTGCTTTCGGAACTGGTCAGTTTATGCGCACAAACCAACCTCTTGCTGCCTTAGAAGGGTATTCGCTATAAAGTAAAGAGGGAGGCTGCTGACGCAACCTCCCTCTTTACCAAACACCAGCAACTGGTGGTTAATGTATGACCTTACGCAACAGCTTGCTTCAAAACCTCGTCTTCGTGCACTTCCGGCTTCATATACAATGGCAGGTTGTAACTAAGCTCATCATATAATTTTCTAGCCTTAACATGCAGTGCAAAGCTGTCGAAGGTATTTTTAAAGGCATGAAATGAAGCTCCTTCTAAAATACCATGGTCACCTTTCAACCGGAGAGCTTCTACCAAAGCATCGTCTTTAACTATAAACGATGACTTTGCCAGACCACCGGCCATAAAAATACATTTTAAAGTGTTTCCATAGTCCTCAATCAGCAAAATGTCGCCGATCTTTAACCCTTTGCGTAGTTTATCTAATTCCTTCATGTCTAAATCATTATCACTTATTCAACTCTCCAAAAGGCTTTCAGCATAAAATCATGCACATCGAAAATGTCACGGTTGTAGTTGTTCTTCAAGTCTTAAGAGTATATATATAATTAATAATATTCGAAGGTATCAGGTATAGTACAGCACTGTTAAGTGTGGGTGATACGTACTATGGTTAAGGGTCTGTTTCGCAACTGCTCTCTTAGCATAGTATACTCCTAAATGTTTTGGGATGTTTCGAATAGGTGCAATTTAATTTTTGATTTTTTTCAGTCATTTTAGGCAAGCTAAGGCAGCCTGACATCTGCCTTAAACCTACTTGAGTAGTAGGTTTGGGTACAAAAATGCAGCAGTGGTAGCGCCAAGCTGATATTTATAAATTACGTGCGTTAAGCGTAGAAAATACATTTTTATCCGCTTAGTGCTGTAACCTAGACCGTATAAAGTGCTAAGTCAGATCTGTTCCTCTTTTTACTATGCAAATTTTTGTAGCCGGAATTTGATAGCACGTATTGCTCCGGGCAATTAAAAAATTATGTGTTGCTACATAGCAATGGCTTGATTTCAGTGCAATTTTTAAGGAAGGCAATAAAAACTAAACCTTTCGTTTAGATTATTCTAATAAAATCAGCCTTCAGAAGAGTTATGAGCTTTTTTTCTTCAAGGGTCCTGCAGGTCAGGAGGGTTACAAGGTATTTACTGTAGAGGTTAAATAACTACGTAAAGTAGGATTACCTCTCCTGAAACCGGCAGCTTGTAGAGCCGTTACATTTACAGCAGGAACAACTGCAGGCACTAAGCTCGTCAGATTATAATTTCTGTTGGGTTAGCAATTTACAAAATGCTCTGGCATCAGGTAGGTACATCCTTTGTTCAGACTTGCGTACGTTTGTTAATAATTTAAAAATGAGGTAACTTCAACTAATAATTAAGCTTACGTTTATGCAGATAAAAGAAGTATATATAGTGTCGGCGGTGCGGACGCCAATTGGCAGCTTTGGTGGTGCATTGGCCAGCCTTTCAGCCACGCAACTGGGGGCGGCAGCCATAAAGGGTGCGCTCGAGAAAGCCGGTGTTGCCAAAGAGCAGGTGCAGGAGGTGATAATGGGTAATGTACTGTCGGCGAACCTGGGACAGGCTCCTGCCAGGCAAGCTGCCATTTTTGCCGGACTAGGCCATGAGGTGGAGTGCACCACGGTCAATAAAGTCTGTGCCTCAGGCTCCAAGGCCATTATGTTTGCGGCTCAGGCAATTATGCTGGGGCATAAAGATGTAATAGTGGCAGGTGGCATGGAAAGCATGTCGAACGTGCCTTTTTACCTCGATAAAGCCCGGTTTGGCTATAAGTTAGGCCATGGCCAGTTAACGGATGGCCTGGTACGAGATGGACTCTGGGATGTGTACAACGATTTCCATATGGGTAACGCAGCGGAGAACACAGCCAGAGAGCTGAAAATTACCCGCGAAATGCAGGATGAGTACGCTGTTAATTCTTACAAAAAGGTGGCTGAGGCTGCCAAAGCAGGAAATCTGAAAGATGAGATTGTGCCAGTAGAGGTACCCCAACGCGGAAAAGACCCGCTTGTTGTAGCAGAAGATGAGGAATACCTGAAAGTGAACTTCGATAAAATAACTTCTCTAAAGCCAGTGTTTGACAAGGCAGGCACCGTAACCGCAGCAAACGCCTCTACCCTGAACGATGGTGCAGCAGCCGTTCTGCTTATGAGCAAAGAGAAGGCTGAAGAACTGGGCGTGAAACCAATTGCCAGAATACGTGGTTTTGCAGATGCAGAGCAGGACCCGATCTGGTTCACTACCACGCCTTCGCTGGCTATACCGAAAGCGCTGAAAAATGCGGGATTAGAGGCTAGTGAGGTAGACTTCTACGAAATTAACGAGGCTTTTTCGGTCGTGTCTATCGCCAATAATCAGAAACTGGGGCTGGAAGGCGGCAACGTAAATGTTTATGGTGGAGCCGTTTCGCTCGGGCACCCGCTTGGAGCCTCCGGTGCCCGCATTCTGGTAACGCTTTGTAATGTTCTTGATAAGAAAGGCGGTAAAATAGGCGTGACCGGTATATGCAATGGTGGGGGAGGTGCCTCTTCTATTGTTATAGAAAAAATGTAATTTGCCTTCGCGGCACACATTTTGTCAGAAGCCTTGCGTTATCCGTAAGGCTTCTTTTTTTAATTAACCTGATAAAACAGCATGAGTAGATTTCTTTCCTTGTTTGTGGCCTTGTGGTTTAGCTGTGGTGCCCTCCTTGCCCAATCGAAAGTGATCACCTACCACAACGACGACCGTTCTTCTGTAAAAGAAGAATATTTTATCTCACCGGACTCGCTAATAATCGGTAAGTACCACCGCTATTACCCTTCTGGTGAGCGCGAGGCCGTGGCCAAGTTTGTTGATGGCAAGAAAGACAGCATCTTTACAGAATTTTACCCAAATGGGCAGGTAAGGCTACAAGTGACTTATAAAGACGATGTAAAGCAGGGACCGTTCCGTTCTTATCACCCCGATGGCCGCCTGCTGCAGGAAGGTAGTTTTGAGAATGACCAGCAAAGCAATATGCTTAAAACGTATTACCCTGATGGAACCCTGCGACAGGAATCTGCCTTTGTAAATGGTTTTCCGGAGGGTGTGGTGAAGGAGTACTACCAGTCTGGCACCTTAAAATCTGAGATCAGCTACAGCAACAGCAAACAAAACGGTCTGGCAAAAACCTACTACTCCAACGGTAAACTCGAAACGGAGGCAAGTTACCGGAGCGGTATGCTGGAAGGATCTTATAAAACTTACTTCGACAATGGCCAATTAGAAACAGAAGTCGAAAATGTGGCAGGGCAGAGGCAGGGTACCTACAAAAGTTATTTCAGGTCAGGTCAGCTTAGTACTCAGGGCAGCTTCCAGGCAGGTAAGATGCACGGGCAGGCAAAGGCCTGGTACGAAAGCGGGAAACCCAGAAGCGTGATCACCTACCGGAACGGAGCCATGCATGGCACTGCACTGCATTATTACGAGCAAGGCAACCTCCGGGAAGAAGGCACCTACAGCAACAACGGCGATGATAAAAAGCTGCTGCGCTATTACCCTTCTGGCCACGTACAGGCAGAGGAGCAGTTTAAGAACAAATTACGCACCGGCAACTGGCGAACATATTTCGATGCTCCCGGTAAAATTTTAAGCCTATCAGAAACGTACGCTAACGACCGATTGACAGGTGAACGTCTGGTATACCATGAGAATGGGCAGCTAAAGGAGAAGTACAAGTACGATAATGGCAAAATAATCGGCCCCAGCTTCACGTACCACCCCTCTGGCAAGTTAAAATCAGAAACAGCTTACAAAGATGGTCTACGGTTCGGGCCATACAAGCAGCTTTTTGAAAGTGGCAAAACCGAAGTTACAGGCCAGCACCGCAACAACAAAGCCACCGGCAACTGGAAATACTTCGATGAGCAGGGCAAACTCCTGAAGACCGTTGTGTTCAGAAACGGTGAGGTGCTGGAGACGAAGGAGAAGTAGCGGGCTTTTATATCTGCTGCGCCATAAATATAGATTATTCTAATGAAAATGGCCTTCCAAGGGCTTTCGGTCCAGAAAATGCTCAAGGGTCTTTAGCTAAATAGGCATAGATTTTTTCCAAAACTAACCAGGTTCTGTTACGCAAGTTATTTTTAGTTTCTTAATCTGCAGTTAATACAAGGGCTGCATTTAGCTGTTACTTTTTCTGGTAGCCTGAAATAGCTTTTTTTCTTCGCCTTCCACTGTATCGAATTCTATTATGTCAGTCACCTGATTGTTAACCGTATCATAAACCACAAAATTAATTCCTCTTCTTTTGGGCGAATAGTCATATCCGTTAATATTAATGATGCTCACACTGCCAAAAGCAGGTGCTGCGGAATTGATGCTAAACCTGATGTGGTCAGGGAGTGGATTATACTTTGTATCTTTTGATGAGATTTCGGAAGGACCAGTTTCATTTAAATATTCAACTATCTTTCCGTTATAAAGTATAGCTGAGTAGGATCCAGTAACTGGAATGTGATCTATTCTAGAGCCATGTTGCTTTAAAATTGTGTAAAATTCAGCAGGCATGTTAGCTGCACCTGCACCCATGAAACTGATGAAGACCGCATGGTTCGTTTTAATGTTTCTATTCAAGAATTGATAAGCGTTTTCTGTATAGGCCAATCTAATGTTGTGCTGTTCCTGCAAGTCTGGCGTTATTTCAGATTCTCTTGCTATGTAAAAGGTATCAGGCAAAACACCGGTAGTAGTCAGCGAGAAAAGCGAGCTATTAAAATTAGTTAGCTGATCATACTTCATATACATGCTAATGTAATAATTGCTTGAATGAAAATATAACGGATATGACGTTTTCTGCAATTCATGCATAGAAGTGTAAGGTCTGATATATAGGGTAACAAACGTATTTGCCGTTAGTATATCTTTTTTCTTGAAGCTGATATAGATTATGCCAAGCGTTAATGTTATACCTAGAACTAAAGGAACCAGAGTTTGCCTAGAAGCGAAAATCATCCCTATAAAGATCCCTAGAATAAAATAGATAGGTAAAAAAAACACAATTAAGTCGGGTACATCATAATTAATGTTAAACACAAGTTGGCCTACAAGAGCTGCCCCAAGAAAAATGAGTTCGACATATCCCTTTTTTTGATACAAATAATAGAAAAAACCTGCCGCTGCTAAACTTAGGCCAAGGATAGTGAAATTTAAGTTTAAAAGTTGGAAAAGTATATTAAACCTTTCGTAAAGAATAACAGGCAACGTAAAAGGAAACATCTGAGAATGAAACCCACTGCCAGTTATATAGCCAAAGAACTCCGAGAAATTTGGCTTGAAAGATGATTCAATGTACAAAGGGTTGCTAGTGTGGGCACGGTAGTAAACTAGAATATACTGGGAGATACCTGCCAGAATGAAAAGCGCAACAAAGAGCAAGTTTCGTGTAGCAATTACTTTACGATAGTCAGCTTTCAAGGAAATAAATACCAGAGCTGGCAATATAGTAACCATTGTTAAATGATTGCCAAAGCTCAAGGCGAATACGGCGCAGCCAAGCAAATAATATTTGTTGCTTTTGGTGTAGTAGAACTTCAGGAACAGGTAGAATACTGTAAGAAGATAAAAGATGTTCAGGGTGTAAACTTCTGCCTCGGTTGCCTGTGTCCAGAAGGTGTAGGTAAAGCCCATGCAAAGAGTTGCCAACGTGCTCCCAATCCTGCTATTGGTGAGCAAGTGTACTACAGAGTAGAACATTACCATTGCAAGTGCTCCAAACAATACAGCTATCAGCGTGATTCTTTCGGGCATGTCCAGGAAAAATATTATCCTGGAAAACAGCTCCGTCAGCATCAGAAATTGCGGGTAACCTGTGCTATGTGGTAACCCATTGGCCAGGTGTAGGTACTGCCACTTTATTGAGTCCCCCCAGTTAATTCTGCCTCCGGCACCAGGGTACATTGTGAGGCTATAAACCGTTAAAAAAAACAGAAATATTCCTATTTGTAAAGTATATGGCTTTAGTCGATTAACTACCTTAATCATAAAAGAAGAAATATGAAGATCAGTAGCAGTAGCTACCCATTATAAATTGTGAATTGTTGATATACTATTTAATTAGGGTGTTAATATATTCTTTGATAGAATCATCGAGGCTTCTATTGCTTTGTCCATATTGTAATATTCCCATTCAGCAAAGCGCCCTGTCAGGTAAATATGGTGCTTCTGCAGCTGTTGTTTCAGGTTGGTTATCTTCTGGCGTGTGTCTTTTTCCTGAACTACATAAGAATTCGGTTCATAATTAGCCTGCAGCGGACGGAGGTTACCCGGTAACTTATTTATTTCCTCTTCCATTTCTTGTAAAGGGACTTTGCCAGAGAACTCAACTACGCATGTTTTTCGGGTACTTCCTGCATTATTAGCTGGGCTAAAGTTGCCGGTGTAAATAATGCGGTGAGCCCGCGTAAAATCCTCCGGAATATAGAGCCATGAAAGGTCATTGTCATCGCATTCGCAGAACAAATTAGACGTACCGTTCGATTTTAGCTCCTCCACAGCTTGCAGGGCGTGTTGTAGTGCAGCATCTTCTATCTGTATTAACTGGCTTAACTTGCGCACATCACCTGTATAAATAACCGCATCTGCGGTGCCGGAGGCATTTAGAAGTAACTGGCCATTCTGTAAACTAATGCTGCTGACCCACTGATCTGTTATAATGTTGATCCCTTGGGCCAGGCGATTTGCTATAAACTGAGAGCCTCCGGTTTTAGGATAGTAGAAGCTGGCATGCACCATATCCGACTCTTCTTCCTTAACAATATTGCTGAGCAGGATGTCCTGGATATTGGGCATCGGAAGTTTTCCCTCCAGCCACTCCAGTGCTACCAGGCTTAGGTCTGTATTCCAGATTTTCTGATTGTAAGGCTTAAAATATAATTTGTAGAGTGTTTCTCCGAAAGTACCTTCCAGAAATGCTTCGAAATGATTGTATGCAAAAGGTGCTTTGGGAGCAGTATTTTGGATTTTAAGTAAATCTGCCAGCACATTCTGCACTGTTTCCTTGTCAAATTCACCAAGGTAATTTTCGATAGGATAACCTATCAGCTTCTGGTTAATAAGAATTTTGGCATTTCGCTTTGCCTTTATAAATTCCTTTTCCTGGTCGAACTGTGCCCAAAACCATTCTGAAACTGCCTTGTTTTTGGCATTAAACACATGGCCACCTACTTTGTGGAACAGGTTGCCTGAAACAAGGTCGCATTTAACGAGACCTCCTATTTTTTCGGCTTGCTCCAACACCACAACATCGGCGGTTTTAGCCAGGAATCGCGCAGCAGATAAGCCTGATATACCAGCTCCGATAATCGAAATATTTTTTTTCATGAAGTTGTTTTCACCTACACGTTATAAGTAAACTTTCTTACCTGTGAAGCGGAGTTTTACATAGTACAATAGGGTTTGTCTGGCATTACGAATTGCTTTTGGCGATACACTTGCCGAAGGCGCCCTATAATGTATAGGTACTTCCATATACCTTTTTTTGCGGAGCAGGTACCGGATTTCTGTCTGGTAAAAGTGAGCAGTCGATTTTAGAGGATAATCCAGAAACTGTTTAACTACACTGCGGTGAAAACCCTGATACCCGGAAGTCATATCTTTCATGGTGGTTCCGAGTAGCAAGTTCGAAACCAATGTGCCAAACTTTGATAAAAACCAGCGCCCCCAGGCAGAGTCTGCTGTACTGCCCCCATTTATAAAGCGACTTCCAAAGGCACACTCATTTCCTTCGTTCAGTACACGCAGAAACATTGGCAAAGCCCTTGGGTCATGCGATAGCCCGGCATCCATTTCTATAATAAAAGCGTGGCCGCCGTCGTAGGCTGCCTGGTAACCTGCCAGGTAGGCATCTACTACATTTTTGGTTTGAGGGGCCCAAACTGTTATAAATCGAGGGTCTTTTGCAGACAAATCGCGGCACAAACTCAGTGTGTTATCCACTGAAACTTTGTCTACAACCAAATAAACGTGGCCACTTTCCAGTCTGTCGAGTACAGCGGTTAAAAGTGTACTAAATGGAGAGAAATCACTCTCTTCGTTAGCCAGTGGTATTACCAGTGCCCAATCATTGTCAAAATACATTAAGTTGAATTAATAGCCTTACAATTATTCAAAAGTAAATAATCAAGTTTATAACAGAAGAAGATTTTTCCGATTAAAATTCAATACTAGTATTTATTATTCGTGACCCAATGATAACTAGCTATATAAAGTTGCCAATTGGAATTCCGAATCAATAGGTTTATAAAACAATGGCGTGCTAATCATTTAGGTATTGCTGTAATAATCCTGTCATGTTGCTTTCTTGTCCATTATCTAACTAACTACCCGCACTGTGTAATAATCAGGATGTCGCGCCATTTTTTTAGCAGTTTTCTGTACCTTCGTGTTCTAACGTGATGTACTTATAATTCATTTCACAGCTTATCGCCTGTTGCAACTCCTGCTAAAAAAACACCTTAGATTAACCGCCATCAGGTACAAAAGCTGGAACAGGTAAACTTTGCCGAAAAATTTATTTGGTGTATATGAACACATATTAGTTTATAATTATATTTTCACGCTAAATACAGCTAAACTTATGCTTTGCTAAAGAGCATAAACAATAGATAACACAGAGAGCATGCTTATTAATAAAGTTTCGGATCAGATTAAGAAAAGTAAACTCATTAGCCGGGACCTGAGTTGGTTACGCTTTAACTACAGGGTGCTGGATCAGGGGCGCGATACGGACAAGAACTTTTTCGACAGATTAAAATTTCTGGCCATCACGTCTTCTAACCTGGATGAGTTCTTTATGATCAGGGTCGGAAGCTTGTATAACTACCTCGATTATGGCAAAGAGCGCACCGACTACTCCGGCCTGCGCGAAATACCGTTCCGTAAAAAGCTGCTCGACTATGCCCATCGCTTTGTAAACGACCAGTACCTTACCTTTAACAGCGAACTGAAGCCACTGTTCTGTAAGTTTGGCTTTGATATTCTGCGGGTGGAGGAACTGAACGAGGCGGAGCAGAAAAAAGTAGATTCTTACTTCAAGAACACTATTTTTCCGCTCCTGACACCCATGGTCTACGACAACTACCATGGGTTTCCGCTGCTCATGAACCAGTTGCTAACTTTTGGCGTGGTAACCCGCACACAAGATGAGCAAAAGGCGCAGGACCGCGTAACGTTTGTGCAGATACCTCAGAACCTGGCTCGCTTTTATGAAATAAACCGAAAAGACAAACTTGTTTTTGTGCCGATAGAGGAGATTATCCGCTGGAAAATTAAAAAGCTTTTCCGGAATGTGGAGATCGTTTCGGCTAACCTGTTCCGTATAACCCGAAACGGCGATTTTACCCTGGAAGAAAGCGATGATATTGATGCGGACTTTGTGCAGGAGATAAAATCGAAGCTTCGCACCCGCAAGAAGGGCCGTGTGGTACGGCTGGAAATAGAACGCAATCCGTCGCCGTTTATGATGCGCCTGCTAAAGGAACGCTGGACCATCGACAATGCCAATGTGTTTACCATTAGTAGCCTGATCGACCTGCGTGGCCTCTGGCAGATAATTAACCACCGGCAATTTCGTGATAAGCGACCCAAGCAACCGGCTTCGCTCATGCCCCTGAGCCTGCCCAGCGATGGCGTAGACATGTTCGACTACCTGAAAGAGCACGATGTGCTGCTGCACCACCCTTACAACAGCATGGAGCC
Organism: Pontibacter qinzhouensis; assembly: GCF_008017455.1. GTDB lineage: Bacteria > Bacteroidota > Bacteroidia > Cytophagales > Hymenobacteraceae > Pontibacter > Pontibacter qinzhouensis. The sequence goes on from NZ_VRTY01000018.1 coordinate 75,993, forward strand.
GGTAGTAAACCTGCTGGAGCGTGCTGCCGAAGATCCCTATGTATTAGGTATTAAACAAACCATTTACCGGTTAGCCGACCAGTCGCGGGTAACGGCTGCTTTGCTCAAAGCGGCAGAAAATGGCAAGCACGTGTCGGTGCTGTTTGAGGTGAAGGCGCGTTTTGATGAGGAGAAGAACCTGCGGGAAGGCGAGAAACTGGAGAAAGCCGGCTGCTTTGTAATATATGGCATAGGTAAGTATAAAACCCATACCAAAATGCTCATGATTATCCGGAAAGAAGGGGAGAAGGTGACGCGCTATGTGCACATAGGCAGTGGTAACTATAACGAACAGACAGCCCGCCTGTATACCGACGTAAGCCTGCTGACTACTAACGATGTGTATGCCCACGATGTATCGGAGTTCTTTAATGTAATTACCGGGCACTCACGGCCCAACCAGTACAAGAACCTGATAACATCGCCAAAAAACATGCGGGCAGAACTTATTGAGCTGATACGTGCTGAGGCACGCAATGCTAAAAAAGGGCTGAAAAGCGGTATTGTCATTAAAATTAACTCGCTCGAAGACAGAGAGACTATTGAGGAACTTTACAAAGCCTCAAAAGCAGGTGTTACTATTAAACTGATTGTGCGCGGCATCTGCTGCCTGCGCCCCGGCCGCGAAGACCTGAGCGAGAATATTTCAGTGAAATCTATAGTAGGGGAGAACCTGGAGCATAGCCGCATCTACTATTTCCACAACAACGGCGACTCTAAAGTGTATGGTGGCAGTGCCGATATTATGGTGCGCAGTTTCGACCGTCGCATCGAGGCTTTGTTCCTGATCGTGAACGAAGAGTTGAAGCGGGAGGTCCTTCATATACTGCACTATAACCTGCTCGACAACCAGAACTCCTATATTATGCGCGAAGATGGCACGTACGCCAAGAAAAGGCTGGCTGCGCATGAGGAGGTAGTAGATGTGCATAAAATATTTTACAGCAGAAGCTTACAGATAGAAGGCGAAGTAGAACTTATCTGATACATTAAAGCTAACTAAACCGATAAAAGGAAGCACGGGCAACAGTTCGTGCTTCCTTTTTTTGTACAAGCTGAAAGGTGTTCTGGAAACAAAACCCTGGATATACCCTTGGCGGAAATTCTCTTTTTTAGCTTTGGAAGGGTAAAAACATTAGAATAATTGAGGTAACCTTTAAGCTGCCTCACAATGGGTATGATGCTGCGCGTGTACTTAAGCTATGAATATAATTGGTCATGTAATTTCAGAGTGCGTCAGTTCAGGAGCGGTTAGAAAGAAGTGAAGAAAGAGCCAGCCTTGGAATATTTATTAATGGAAAAATTATATCTTTTTAGATGAATTTTACTATATTTAAAAAAATGATTTAAGCTTGCCTCTACATAACACAGCACCGATTTATAAACAGGTAAAGTTCTTGCTTAGGGCAAAGAAGAAAATTTATTATATACGCCTCTGAAAGCTCCAGGGAAAGGAGCAACTTAGTACGCGACAACTAATTTAAATAACAAATAAGAATGAATAACAAACTGAACCAGGTACTCTTGTTGGCATTGGGCTTCTCGATGGGGAATGGGTACCTGCAACATGCGGCAGCACAAGGAGAGGTTACAACTGTTACAGCCTTCGATAGCAAGTATGTAGACTGGTATAACCGCAGCGCAACGCAAGACAAAATACAGGGAGTGGGCGTAGACCGTGCTTACAAAGAGCTATTGCCAACAAAGCAGCCCAAAAAGAAAATTGTAGTGGCCGTAATAGACTCTGGCCTCGACATAAATCATGAAGACCTGCAGGGGAAAGTATGGGTGAATAAAAAAGAGATACCCGGCAACGGCATCGACGACGATAACAACGGTTACGTAGATGATGTGCATGGTTGGAGTTTTCTGGGGAATGCAGCAGGCGAGAACATTCGGTACGAAACGTACGAGTATATCCGGATTTACCGAAAACTGGCACCTGTTTACCAGCACATAGCTGCTGTAGAAGCCGTTCCTGCCGATAAACAGGAAGAGTATAAAACTTTTCTGCGTTGCCAGGAGAAATACGAGAAAGAGGTTTCCCAAAATCAGAAGACACAGGAAAACCTGACCAGGTTTGAAGAAGTGCTCGCTACCTGTGAGGCTGTTATTGGCCAGCACCTGGGCAAAAGTGAGTTTACAGTAGCAGAAATAAGAGCCATCGCCACCAAAAACGACAATGTGCAGCGGGCCAGAGGCTGGCTATTGAGCCGTTACGACATGGGCTTCGAGAAAGCTTCTTTTCAGAAATACAAAGACCACACCCAAAACGCCCTCGAAAAGCACCTGAACCCGGCCTACAACCCAAGAGCCATACTGGCTGATGACCACGAAGACATAAACGACCGCAACTATGGCAACAACGATGTAAAAGGTCCGCGGCCAGACCATGGTACGCCAGTGGCAGGCCTTATTGCAGGTGTGCGTAACAATAACCTGGGCATAAATGGTATAGCCGAGCACGTTGAAATTATGGCCCTCAGAGCTGTGCCCGAAGGCGATGAATATGATAAAGACATTGCCCTGGCCATCAGGTATGCTGTAGATAATGGAGCCAACATTATAAACATGAGCTTTGGCAAAGAGTTTTCTCCGGAGAAACAGTACATTGATGAAGCCATAAAATACGCAGAGGCTAACAACGTGTTGCTGGTGCACGCAGCCGGCAACAGCGCTTACAACATCGACGATATCATACATTACCCCACCAGAAACTGCAACGATGGCACAGCTATCAGCAGCTGGATCGAGGTTGGGGCCTCCTCTATGAACTCTGATAAAAGCATAACAGCTGAGTTTACAAATTACGGCAAAAGATCAGTAGATCTTTTTGCACCAGGCGTTGATATCGTATCGCTGGCTCCTGAAAATAAATACGCCAAGGTAGACGGCACCAGCTTTTCGAGCCCGGTAGTTTCGGGAGTTGCTGCCCTGGTGTGGTCTTATTACCCAGAGTTAACGGCAGTAGAACTAAAAGAGGTGCTGGTAAACTCCTGCACTAATTATGGCAAGAAGAAAGTGAACTTACCAAACGAGGATTCACCGAAGAAAAAAAAGACCAGGTTTTCAAACTTGTCCAGAACAGGAGGAATTATTAATGCCTACGAAGCCCTGAAACTGGCCGAAAAGGTAGTAAACGAAAAAAGCCAGGGAGTATAAACCAGGTGTAACAACAGGTGCCTTACTAATTTTCTAACCTTAAAAATAACACAAGTATGAATTGGTACATGATGGTTTTAAGAAAGTACGCAGAGTTCAGCGGTCGCGCCAGGCGCAGCGAGTATTGGTACTTTTTTCTATTCAACATTTTGGTTTCTATGGCATTGGCTGGTGTCGATTTTATAATTGGCTCGGCTCTCATGGGCGGATCTATTGGTTTGCTTGGCGGCCTTTACTCGCTCGCTGTTTTTATTCCGGGTCTGGCAGTTTCGGTTCGGCGGCTCCACGATACCGGCCGAAGCGGCTGGTGGTTACTCATCTCGCTCGTACCGTTCATCGGCTGGATTGTGCTGATTGTTTTCATGTTCACCGACAGCCAGTATGACGACAACCAATACGGCCCAAACCTCAAAGTAGATTACCAGTACGGCGTGTAGTTAAGTACCTGTTACATACAAAAGCCTTACAGTTCAGGCAGGGGCTGTAAGGCTTTTTTGTTGGAGTCCAACAGTAGGTAAAAGCGAACTGGATGAACTGGTGCTAACTAAAAGCGATGCCTCATTTTAAATGACAAGGGAGTTAAATGCTCGAAAGAACCTGTGGCTAACCCTTGACAAAAAAACATCAAAAAGTCTTTGGAAGGCCAATTTCATTTGAATAATTAACTTGGCTTCGACATATCTGAACTTATCGGTTGCTAAACAGCGGAACCCATGCCAACACAAGTCTAACATCTAGCTTCTAGTATCTACCATCTAAAATCTAATAAAAAAGCACCTCCTGCCTCTCCTGACATTTCGCTGGCACTTCCTCTGAAATATAGTTAGCTTTATAGGTAGAAATTTGCCTTATGAAACTGAATCACTC
>NZ_VRTY01000180.1 GCF_008017455.1 Pontibacter qinzhouensis
CAGCAAGCAACCTCCGACATAGGCAACTTCTACCCAGTTATTAGCTCTTATGCTGCTCAGGACAACAACAGCCTGAGTTACCTGGCTAAAAACTGGAAAAACGAGAAAAAATGGCAACGCGAGGCCAAAGCAAAAATGCACGAGCTGCTGGCATTCAATCCGGAACCAGCACCGCTACAATCCGAAATCCTGCAAACTATCAAACGCGATGGCTACACCCAATACCTGGTGCGCTACAACCTGAACGCGCTGCAAAAAACCGAAGCTTTCCTGCTCATACCTGATAATCTGCAAAAGCCTGCTCCGGCTGTTATTGCCCTGCACGACCATGGTGGCTTTTACTTTTTCGGGAAAGAAAAGCATACGCTAACCGATAATATGCCACCTGTGCTGGTGGAGTATGTGCAGAACCTCTACGATGGCCAATTTTATGCTGATGAACTGGCCAAACGGGGTTTCGTGGTGCTGAGTCCGGATGCCATGTATTTCGGGTCGCAGAAGTTGCAGCCGGAAACCGTGAGCCCACAGTTTACCAAAGCCCTGTTAAGCAGCAGCTACGAAGATGAAAGTGAGCGCATCAGGGCGTATAACAAGTTTGCCAACTCACACGAAATTCCACTTAACAAAACCATACTGGCCTCCGGCACCACCTGGCTCGGCATAATAGCACAGGGCGATAGAGTAGCTGTCGATTTTCTGCTCTCCAGGCCCGAAGTAGATAAAGACAAGATTGGCTGCATCGGGTTGTCGCTGGGCGGCTTGCGGAGCACCTACTTGTTTGGCCTCGATAACAGAATAAAGGCAGGCGTGGTAGCTGCTTTTTCGACCACCTTTGAGCACATGCTGAAACAGGATACCCGCCACACCTGGATGATGTATGTGCCCCGCCAGCACAAGTTCCTCGACCTGCCCGATGTGGCCTCGCTTAACGCGACCAAACCGCTGCTGATAATGAACTGCAAACAAGATAAGCTTTTTAACCTGGAAGGAATGCAGGCAGCCGAAACAAAACTGGCAATCATATATGCCAAAATGAAAGCTCCCGAAAAGTTTAAATGCAACTACTACGATGTACCGCATTCTATGGGACTTCAGATGCAGAACGATGCTTTTGCCTGGCTGGAGCATTGGTTAAAATAAGCGGGAAAAGCTTTGGAAGGCCAATTTCATTAGAATAATTTAGTTGCAGGTTGCTAATTGTTAGGTGTTTATAGGTAAATGGCTGCATTGTTAAATTGTTGTTAGAGTAAAGAGCAGCAGGATCTGGCACCGTGTGCAGCTCCTGCGATACGCAGAAGGAAGTTGGGGTAGCAGCTTCAGAATAGAAGTCTGGCAACTAATAACCTGGGGAAAAAAATCCTGAAAACGTTTTGGAAGGCCATTTTCATTAGAAGAATTCACTCATTCATTCACACATTCAAAAATAAAGTATGAAACTAGAACACTTTGCGGTTAATGTGGAAGATCCGTTGGCTATGGTCGATTGGTATGCCGAGCACTTAGGCATGAAGGTAGTAAAGCAGGTGAAAGAAGCTCCTTTTATGGCTTTTCTGGCCGATGACAGTGGCCGCATTATGATCGAAGTTTATAGAAATCCCGCTGATCAGGTGCCACCTTACCGCGAAATGGACCCGCTGCTGGTGCACCTGGCGTTTGTATCGGAAGACCCGGCTGCTGATAAGGCTCGTTTGCAAGAAGCCGGTGCCATCGAAGTGTCGGATACCAAACTAAACGACGGTTCACACCTGGTAATGATGCGTGACCCCTGGGGACTAGCCATTCAACTCTGCAAACGCGGTACAACCATGCTGACAGAGCGGGAAAACTGAAGCATTTCTTATAATTCAAAATTAGAGATGATTATGGCGCGAGCGTCCTCGCTCACAACCTCTATTCTTATGCCTCTGGCCGCATGAGAGCCATAAGTTGAATTGAAGGAGCAATATTAACGGATAAATTTGCGCCATAGTAGGCCATATTTCTTGCGTCTCAGGTCTTGACGCTTATGTCTCATTTGTGCCTCCGGAAGGCCATTTTGATTAGAATAATTGATGCTGAACCAGCATCAGGAATAGTAAACTTAAAATTAAGATAAGATGAATGTAAAAAAATACTGGGTCGCTGGCCTTATGCTACTCACACTACTCGGAACGGCAGGTTGTGGAAACCAGGATAACCAGCAGCAGGACCAGGCAAACCAGGAGGCTGATGTGTGGGACGAGCTGGAAGATATTCTGGGCCAGATTAAAGCTCCTACATTTGCTGACAGAGATTTTAACGTAACCGATTACGGTGCTGTAGGCGATGGCACCACCAATGCGTCCGAAGCATTTAAAAAAGCCATTGCCGCTTGTAACGAAGCTGGTGGTGGTCGGGTAGTGGTGCCAGCAGGCAAATACTTAACCGGCCCAATTTACCTGAAAAGCAATGTGAACCTACACGTGGTAAAAGAGGCTACTATTTTATTCTCTACCAACCCCAAAGATTACCTGCCGGTAGTATACACCCGTTGGGAAGGCGTGGAACTGATGAACTACTCGCCGCTGATCTACGCATACGAAGAAAAAAACATTGCCATAACCGGCGAAGGTGTGCTGGATGGCCAGGCAAACGAAACGAACTGGTGGCCCTGGAAAGGCAACAAACGCGATGGCTGGAAAGAAGGAACTCCAAACCAGAATGACCCTGATAAACGTGCTGTATTGTTCCAGATGGGCGAAGACGATGTGCCGGTGCGCGACCGGGTTTTTGGCGAAGGCTTTTACCTGCGTCCCCAGTTTGTGCAGCCTTACAAGAGCGAGAACATTTTAATTGAAGGCGTTACCTTTATCAACTCCCCGATGTGGATTCTGAACCCGGTGCTCTGCAATAACGTGACCATTCAGAAGGTAACTGTAGAAAGCCAGGGACCAAACTCCGACGGTTGCGATCCTGAGTCCTGCAAAAACGTGCTGATAAAAGACTGCTTCTTTAACACCGGCGACGATTGCATTGCCATTAAATCGGGGCGCAACGCCGATGGCCGCCGCATTAACGTGCCAAGCGAGAACATCGTGATCCAAAACTGCGCCATGGAAAACGGCCACGGTGGTGTGGTGATCGGTAGTGAGATTTCGGGTGGCGCACGAAATATTTTTGCGGAGAACTGTAAAATGAGCAGCCCTGAACTAGACCGCGCTCTACGGATAAAAACCAGTTCCATGCGTGGCGGTACGGTAGAAAATGTGTACCTCCGTAACATAGAAGTGGGACAGGTGGCCCAGCAGGTGGTGCGCGTAAACATGTTCTACGAAGACTCTGGAGCTCACGTGCCAGCCGTACGTAACATTGAAGTCCGCAACATGACCGTAGAAAATGGCGGCAAAGTTGGCGTATTGCTCGAAGGCTATCCGCAGTCTCCTGTAGAGAACCTGCGCCTGATCAACGTGAACATCAAAAAAGTAGACGAGCCCTACAAATTCAGCAACATCAAAAATGTGCAGTTCGAGAATGTAACCATTAACGGTGAGCAGGTAAAGCTGACGAATTGATGTAAGGCTTTGAAGTTTGGGGACCAGAAATTATTCAGTAATCAAAGATTTCTGATAACCGAGCAGCAGCTGTAAAGTTTGAAAAAGCACTGCGAAAGACCTCGCAGTGTGCGCAGCTCCTGCGAGCGTCTTCTTGTTCAACACAACTAGTGGCAGATGGAGTGCCCTTGGCGTTACCTCTACAGAACAACATGACGTAAAGTTCAGGCAGCAACAGTTACTTTATACGGATTATGATGAAACACACACATACGTTACTCTGGTTACTGGCGCTCCTCTGCCTCGGTTGTGGCACCGGAAAAAAAGCAGCAGACGCAAGAAGTCCTATCGAGATATGGTGGCTGGAGTCGCTGGAGGCAGTAGGTAAACATCAGGCAACTGTATTGGGGGAGCCAACATTGATATCTGTTGCAAGAGGAGAAAAAGCTGTAGAGTTTGACGGCAAAGACGATGGTCTGCAGCTAACGGCCAACCCAATTTTTGGTGCCGAAGAGTTTACCATAGAGATGGTGTTTAACCCCTACGATGCCTTCCCGGCAAATGTGGAACAACGTATTTTCCACATCCAGGACCCCGTGAACCTAGACCGCCGCATACTAATGGAGCTACGGCTGAACGACAAAAAGGAATGGTTCGCTGACTTCTTCATGAAAACAGAAAGCGAACGACTCGTGCTCATAGATTCTACCAAAACGCACCCTGTAAACCAATGGGCTACTATGACGCTGACCTATAAGGACAAAAAAATGACAGGCTATGTGAACGGCGTAGAAGAAGGCTCAGGTACTATTACATTCTTACCCATGAGTGAGCAGGCAAACGTATCGCTCGGCACCAGAATTAACAAGGTATCGTGGTTTAAAGGAGCTATTAAAACGGTCAGGTTTATTCCGTGGGCGCTGCCTCCACTGGAGCCGTAGGGTATAGATACAATATTATCCATAGTGCAGATAAACGTAGGATTAAGGGATTATTACTGATATCTGCTAGTTAGCTTACATTTCAAATTATAATGGAAATTTTAGAAAGACTCAAAAATCTAAGCCAACCCGTTCCTAACCCGCCACCTTTACCAACCGCAATGGATGTGAAAAATGCGGAAGAAAAACTAGTTGTAAAGTTTCCGCCTTCATACGTGAAATACCAACTTGATTATTCAAACCTGTTCTTCGGTACTTTTGAGCCATACCAGTTGTTCGAAGATGGAAGCTATGCAGACTTAATAAATTCTGTGAAGGAAGCTAGAGAATCTGGATTACCGAATCACCTTCTGCCTTTTTTGGAAGATAACGGCGACTATTTTTGTTTTGACTTGACCTCTACTCCACCTGAATATGAAATAAAGTTTTGGTCTCACAATGGGACATCAAATGAAAAATGGGTTAACTTTTTGGAGTGGGTTGAGAAATGCTGGATCGATGAACACGTTTAAATGACAAAAAAGAATAACGTAAGCTAACAACAGCTAAAAATCACCAAAGCGTTTTTTAGCCTAGCCGTTGTGCTGCATAGAAATTAATGAAAAATTCAGCAGAGTCGATAGAAGAATGTTTGAACCATATGGATGTTGATTGGATTCCTTTCAATGACATATACCGTTCAATTTTTGGCTTCTCAAATGGAGAACCTACTCAATCTGAATTAGAAGAGACCATACAGCTCATAGAGTTACTTCTAAAGGAATATAATGTAATCTGTTTGAAGGGACCAGAAATGAAGCCTTTTGGAGATAACACCGAAGATGTAATAGAAAAAATAAGAAAGATGATTCGTACAGAGCCGTATGAAAGTTATTATTATGGGCTTTGGTTTGACAATTTAAATCAAAATAAAAACTCCGAAGGAGACTGTAAACGGAACTGTGTCAAAGCTATAAAATTATTAACTTAGCTTAAGCACAGTTACTATGGAGA
>NZ_VRTY01000181.1 GCF_008017455.1 Pontibacter qinzhouensis
TTTTGGCGCTGTCTTGTTTTTTGTGTCTTAACTACTGATTCACAATTAATTAAACCCAAAACTCGCGTTATTAGTAAAAAAGGGGTTGGGCTTTGAAAACCCAATTCCTTTTTGGATTGTGTTCTAAAGTGTATGATTGTTTCCATAGAAGAAAGTTAGCTTCATATTAAAAACTACAGAAAACTCGTTTAGATTATTTATGTAGCTATAAAAGCTAAACTCTATCTCAATCTTTTTCTCCTAATACAGCTTAACCGCTCTTATCGTTCTAGTCTGCTCCTTTTTCATATTTTTATCCTACTCCTCTTATACTTTAAGAAAAGGACAGCTGTTGCTAGCTTCTGGTAAAAAGTGAGTAAAATGGACCATCCAAATGAGTTTTCTGTAGTTTTTAATAATTATGGGATTATATAAATGCCCGAACGGATATACTATAAAATCAGATAAATATAAATTGAATATCATGAGTTCGCGGTTTGAACTTTACTTACTACTTAATTTATCAATGATTTAGCATTAATAAAATTAACTACATCTTTAAAAGCCGTTTGTCCGGCATCCGTTTCAAGATTGAAGTTATAATCGTGTGGTAATTTTTTATTACTACCTGTCCAATAACGTGTGGTAACCTCAACACCTTTGGACTTGAGTATTGCCTCCAGCTCGTAAGTTTGAGGCTCCAATGGGTCAGCATCTCCTGTTGTCATGTAGGTAGCAGGGTAATCAGAAGTCACATTTTTCACTACTGACAGTTCATCAATTCTTGCATAGCGTTCATATTTTTTCTGTCCTGTATAGCCCCATACATATTTTCTAAAACCCGGAAAGTTGTTCTTCCCGACAGTTTCCATATTGTATGGACCGGAATATAATATAATGCCTTTAAGATGAGCAACGGGCATCTCTATAGCTATCCCTACTTGCTTCTCAAATGCATCATTGGTAATCATTGCGCCTAATTGACCCGATATTTGAGCGCCTGCTGAATTGCCACCTATGAAGAATTTGGTGGGATCTGCCCCGTACTCTTTGGCATGGGTTTGAATATAGGCAATAGCTGCGGCTGACTGCTGAATTGGAGTTGGATATTTATATTCTGGAGAAAGTGAATATTCAAGAGAGGCTATCACAAAACCTTCTGACGCTAACAGTTTAGAAAATGGACCTAATTGATTTGCTGTACCCATCATCCAGCCACCTCCGTGAACTAAAAACAGGATAGGCTTTAATTGATCCGTTGATGTATTGGATGTATATATTATCAAACCTGCATCTGGTGCGCCCGCTACAGGAATTTTTATAAGTTTGTGCTCGGTTACATCTTTTATGTTTTCTTTGTAAGGACCCAGTTTTACAGGGTTCGTGCTGTTAATTAATGGACGGAGTACTTTAGAGAATGGTTTTGGTCCACATTGCGTTAATAAAATAGACGTGAACAGCAAGAACGTAGCATTTACTACTAACCTCGCCCATCTATTTATTGTGGATACTTCAGGAACAATATGCAGCTTCTTATTGCAGGTGTTGAATTGCTTTTCTTTCATAATAAATTATTTATTTGTTCCTAAGTAGAATTTTATCGTGGAATTGGAGCAAGGCCAAGTTTGGTTAACCAATTGAACGTTATCTGTCTATAGCCCTGGTTCGCAATACTTCCGGGAATACCGAATATTGGATGATCTGCAAAAAGAATCCGAACCAGCTCTATTTTCGCACCTGCTTTTCTGGCCTTTTCCGAATAGTTGTCAATACTTACAGTAATGCAGGGAAATTGAGTTTTGCAACCACTATTGACGTTATACTAAATGACGCTTTGACTGAAATTAAAGGTCTATAGTGCCTGAATCCTGTTTTTATTGATCTTAAGACAACTAGTAAACTTCATTCAGGAGTAGCACTACCATTTTTGGGTTAAACCAATTTTCAGGAAGCCTATATCATTGAAGCCCAATTCACCAAAAACACCATACCTTTCCCCAAAAAGCCGCCGGGCTCCTACATGGGCGGGGACAAACACGTTGCCTTTATTGCTTACCAAGCCCGAATAAGTAAACGAGTAATACGAAACCCCGGCTCCCAGGTAATAGTCCATCTTTTTATTGTGTCGGTTCAGCAATGAATTAACATAATAAGAGGCTCGGATACCCACCGAATAGGCGCTATACTGAGAAGGTTCGGAGAGGGGGCGACGAAAATAGCTTCCTGAAACCCCTACCGTTACATTAGGCATTATCCCGACATCAACACTACCCATGTAGGCCGGGCGCCGACCCGAGTGGTAAGCAGGGCCATGGAAACCGAGCCCTAAATTAATAAACTGGGTCGTGCGATCCACACTGGTCTGGGCAAACGATGAGTGAACCCCAAAAAAGCAAACGGCTAATAAACTGATACCAAGGAATCGATTCATAGGATGTATGGAGTTTGTAGATTGGTCGTGAATAAAGGGCTGATGTTATTGTCCATTGTTAATGAGATTGGCTATTTGCTCCCAGGTCTTTTTGGATTCCGGGGCATTCGGTAAAGCCGACATCCAGCCATGTATCATTTGGGGATACTCGTAAAAGTTTAAAGGCTGGCATTTGGCGTTCATCATATCCCTTAATTTCAGGCAATCGGGGCTGGTAATGTCGCGGCCTCCAATAAACACACTGATAGGTGGCAAGCCTTCTAAAGGTCCATTAATAGGACTGATCTGATAGAAGCTTAAATCAGTGCCGTCCGCCCAAACCGTAACGGCCTCACGAGCCAGTTTTACCCTTAAAATCGGGTCCTGAAGTTTATCAATGGCCGGATTGGAAAAAGTAGCGTCGAGCGCGGGAAACAACAGGATGGTCTGCGCAGGAAGCGGCCTGTTTTCGATCTTCAGTTTCTGCGTGAAACCCATAGAAAGGTTTCCGCCAGCCGATTCACCCATAATGATGATATTCTCAGCCCCCACCCTGGCGACCAAATCATCGTAAACGACCTGAAACAAGCTATAGGCTTCCCGATAACTATAATAAGGAGCCAAGCCATAATCGGGTAGCGTAATGGTTGCTCCTGTGCGGTCCATAACCTGGGCATACAGGTCGTCATAGTTTTCAGGTCCGATGTTTGTTCCCCATCCGCCACCGTGAATATACAGAATATGATGGCCGCTAGCACCAGTCTTAGGCTGCAATGTAAGAACCTGACGGCCTTGAAATACGGCCGTATCGGCGGTATGATTTTTCAAAAAGGAAGCTGTTGGTGCGGCCATTATCACACTAGATGCCGTCGAGTCCTGGTTGTAGTAAGAATCCTCCTTTACAAAGGTCGCTATCAGATTTATTCCTGAAATGGCAACCTGAAATTGAAGACTAATAGGCTCCTTATGCAAGTAGGTTTTCGTGTTACAGCCGGTAACCTCTACGCTTTCTTCCAAACAGCTTTGCAAGCTTATCAGGGTAATGAGTAGAAAGAACGCCCTGATTAGCCTGCCATTAAACAAGGTGCATAGGCTATCTAACCAATTAGGCCAGAGTATATTATGATTTATTTTACTTGTTACGTTGTTTATTTTCATAACTGTTATGAGTATGGTGGGTTGTTGCTAATTAGATAGCCAGGTGGTTAAGTAGCCGGCGATTTTTTTAACTAAAACACATTAAAAAAAGCTTTTATTAAATTTTAATAAAACAAAGGTAATTTATTTTTTACTACTTTTGTTAAAATTTAATAAAAGTAGTAAAATAAGTTACCTGTCATATGGAAAACTTACAGGAAGCGATTGATTTTTTTAAGAACGGACACATTAATTACCGCCCGCACCTGACAGTAGATTGTGCCATCTTCGGATATATTGATGGGCAGTTGCAGATCTTACTGAGTAAGCATAAATTTTTCACGATGTGGTGCTTGCCTGGTTTTTACGTCCGGAAAGACGAAAACTTAGATCAGGCAGCGGCTCGTATCACAGCCGAGCGCACTGGTCTTAAAGATTTGTTTTTACGCCAATTCAAGACATTCGGCAATCTCGGCCGCCACCTTTCTCCCGCATTTGCTCAGGAAAAATTAACTGGTCTTACTGGCATAACTTTAGACGAAACCAACTGGTTGCAAGGCAGTACTGTATCGGTTGGTTATTATGCCCTAACTGATATAGTCAAAGTTAAGCCCACCATTGATTTTCTTTCCAGCGAGTGTCGCTGGTTTGCGATTGACCAGCTTCCCCCCTTAGGGTTTGATCATGATGAAATGGTACAGGAAGCGCTGGCTACAATGCGCATGCATCTGTATCACTTTCCGCTGAGTAAACGTCTCTTGCCGCCTAAGTTCACCCTTAAAGAAATCAAGCAGTTTTATGAGGTTATGTCGGGCAAAACACTAAATGCATCTAATTTCCCTAATAAGCTAATTTCCCTGGAGCTGATTGAAAAGACGAATGATCAGAAAAAAAACGTTGCTCATCGCTCACCGACCTATTATCGATTTAATGAACAAGCTTACCAGGAAGCCCTAATACAAGGGAAAGTATTGGTTTAATCTGTTACCGCTTAAATTCAAATGAAATTGCTCAAAGTAGTATTACTTAGTTGATGATCAAAATTACTTTACTTAGTAGCTCTGCACACCCGCTGGATTTAGAAAATGCCAAAAAATATTCCATAATGGATTATTGTGAAAAGCCTCTTACTAAGAAGAAGCTAGCGAAATTTTCACTAAGTACATTCAAGTAAAAAATACCGGATATACCCTTGGCAAAATTCGGATGCAAAACCTTCTGGAGGCTGTTTTCATTCGAATAATTTAGAAGCGACCACTGAAGCAAGTTGATTTATCTGGCAGAACTTTTTTAGTTTGTACTTGGTGCTTACCCAATTTAATTATTAGGCAACAGGTTGTCAGTCTTTACCTTGTGGTACTGTTTCTCCAGCTCTTCTCTGGCGGTGTTGACAGTAAAGCTCCAATGAATTTTACGGGCGAACTGTCCTTTTGCCGCCACTTGCTCAGCCATCCGTTTAAGGATGCATCAAATACACATCTTTCTATCTTTGTCAGATTTGAGTATTTACTTAAATCTGCCTAAAAGGTCTCCAGCCAAAGGTAGTAACTCCAAAGGTGCATTTGTCACTTAAATCCAGGGCATCTAAACAGGTGCCGGTCCTGATTTGAAGTTTTTGGGCTTTTTCTGGTAAAAGAGAAGGCTGAAACCAACTCACCAGATTACTCACCTTCTTTACTTAGCGAAAAACTGAATAAATT
>NZ_VRTY01000182.1 GCF_008017455.1 Pontibacter qinzhouensis
AAACAGAAAGTACGTTATACAGACAATCTTCCTGGTAGTAGGCATCGTCTACGCCATCAGGTTGTTTTACATACAAGTGGTAGACAGCAGCTACAAACAAGCCGCTGAGACAAACGCCATTAAAACCATCATCCAATACCCTTTCCGTGGCCTGATCTACGACCGGAACGGGCAGTTGCTGGTGCAGAACACGCCCGTGTACGACCTGATGGTGGTGCCCAAGGAAGTAAAGCAGATAGACACGCTGCGCCTCTGCCAACTGCTCGATATTCCGCTTGAAGATGCCCGTGAACGCCTGAAAAAGGCCAGAGCCTACTCATGGGTAAAACCTTCTATCTTCTTTCAGAAACTCGGCACCGAAGACTTTGCCCAGATTCAGGACAACCTGATCGATTTTCCGGGCTTTTACATTAATGCCCGTACCATGCGCGGCTACCCGCACCAGAGCCTCTCGCACGCGCTGGGCTATATTGCCGAAATCAGTCCGAACCAGCTGGCCGACACCTCCTACAGAGGCTACCGCCCCGGCGACTATATTGGCAAAAGCGGCATTGAGCTGGAGTACGAAAATTTTCTGATGGGCAAACGCGGCGTGAAGTACAAAATGGTGAACGTGCGCGGCATAGAGAAGGGCTCCTTTAAAGATGGTGCTTACGATACCCTTGCATTGGCCGGTCAAAACCTCATCAGCACCATAGATTTGGACCTGCAGGCCTATGGTGAGTACCTGATGAACGGTGCCAAAGGCAGCATTGTAGCCATAGAACCTGCCACCGGCGAAATTCTGGCTTACATCTCGGCTCCTTATTACGATCCAAACCTGCTAACCGGCAAAGAGTACGGTACAAACTACATGGCCTTACTCAGCGATAAAGACAAAACCATGTTTAATCGCCCGATTATGGCCGACCGTAACCCGCCAGGATCTATTTTCAAGCTAACGCAGGCCTTAATTGCACTCGAAGCAGGTGTTATTAATCCCCGCACGCAGTATGCCTGCATCAAATCGTTGGTAAACTGCCACAACCACCCTTCGCCGCTCGATTTGTACGGTGCTATTCAGCATTCCTGCAACCCTTATTTTTACCAGGCTTACCGGGCGCTCATAAACCAGGGCAAATCAAAAAACACCTTCCGCGACACGTCTATTGGCCTTGCGGAGTGGCGGGAACAGGTATTGAGCTTTGGCTTCGGCAAGAAACTGGGCATTGATTTGCCGAACGAGAAAACAGGTATTGTGGCCTCTCCTGCGCTGTATGACCGTGTGTATGGCCAGAACCGCTGGAAATTCTCCACTATTTACTCCTTAAGCATTGGTCAGGGAGAGTTGGGAGTTACCCCGCTGCAGATGGCAAACTTTATGGCCACCATTGCCAACAGAGGGTACTACATAGATCCACACATTATCAGGGCTGTGGGAGAAGACGGGGAGCCATTACCAGAGTATCAGAAAAAACATTACACTACCGTAGATGCCAGGCACTTCGACCCGATTGTAGAGGGCATGACAGCAGTGGTACAGGCAGGCACGGCCCGCAGAGCCAACCTGCAGAAGGTAGGCATAACTGTGTGCGGCAAAACTGGTACAGCCCAAAACCCACAGGGTGCCGACCATGCCGTGTTTGTGGCTTTTGCGCCAAAAGAAAATCCTAAAATAGCCATTGCCGTGTATGTAGAGCATGGTAAGTGGGGAGGACAGTCTGCCGCCCCTATTGCAGGCCTCATGATCGAGAAATACCTGACCGACACAGTAACCATTAAGGAGCAGGAGAAATGGGTGTTGAGCCGCGAGTACATGAACATTAAATCGAACTAAGGCATGGGTGTTGAGCCGATAGTATCTAAATACAAAGTAGTAACGCCCAGTAGCAAGCGCACCTCGCGGCGTATTACCAGCAACATCGACTGGATTACCATACTCCTGTACATGCTGCTTGTTGGCCTGGGATGGATGAACATCTACGCTGCTGTGTATAGCCCCGATAATGTGGTGAACATCTTCAGTTTCGATATAAATTCTGGTAAACAGCTGCTCTGGATGGGCACCTCGGTGTTGCTCATTATTATGCTGATGGTGGTAGATTACAAAATTTACGAGCACCTCGCCTACCCTATTTATGGTTTTGTGATTCTGCTGCTGCTCTTTACGCTGGCAGTAGCAAACCCTATCGCCGGTTCCAGGTCGTGGCTCGACCTGGGTGGTGGCGTGCGCCTGCAGCCGGCAGAACTGGCCAAATTTGCTACTGCACTGGCGGCTTCTAAGTTTCTGAGCAGCGCCAACCTGCGCCAGCAGCAACTCAAAGACCACATGGTGCTGGCTGCTATTACACTGGTGCCTCCTGCTATTATTGTACTGCAGAACGAAACAGGCTCTGCGCTTGTGTTTGCAGCCTTTGTGCTGGCTTACTTCCGCGAAGGCATGTCGCCGCTTATTCTGATTATTGGAGGCGCAGCTGCCTTTATTTTTATCATGACACTGCTAGTGCCCAAGCTGTACCTCATTATAGGCATTACGGCGCTAATGGCCCTGGCCACCTGGCTGGACTACCGCCTGCTGAAGCGGTTCAAAACCATGATTGCCTTGCTGCTGCTGGTGGTGGGCATGATCTTCAGTGTTGATTATTTCGTGAACGATATTCTGCAGCCTCACCAGCAGAACCGCATTAAGGCCCTAATCAACCCTGAGGCAGACCCTTTGGGCTTTGGCTGGAACGTAACACAATCTAAGATCGCCATCGGCTCCGGAGGCTTCTGGGGCAAAGGTTTTCTGGAAGGAACACAAACAAAATTCGACTTTGTGCCGGAGCAGAGCACCGACTTTATCTTCTGCACCATCGGCGAGGAGCACGGCTGGATCGGCAGCACCATTCTTATTGCGCTGTTCATGTTGCTGCTCATCCGGATTGTAACCATTGCTGAACGTCAAAAATCAATTTTTGGCCGCACCTATGGCTATTGCGTGGCCTCTATCATCTTTTTCCACTTTCTGGTAAACGTAGGCATGACCATTGGCCTGGCGCCAGTGGTGGGTATTCCGTTGCCGTTCTTTAGCTATGGCGGTTCTTCGTTATGGTCTTTCACTATTTTGCTCTTCATCTTAATTGCCATCGATGCCAACAAAACCCAGGAGCTAGTCAGGTAGAATTCGGACTCAAAACCTTTGGAAGGGCATTTTCATTAGAATAATTTCATTGTTGGTTGTTGATGGTTCAATGGCTGAATTGTTAAATGGCTGAAAGATAGCCAGCATGACCTCGCCGCGTCTTTCAGACCTACGAGCGTCTGGCCAAGCAGATAAAAGCCTGATAACCAGCTTCACAACAATTATTATCTAAGAGTTAGTGTCTAAAATATTTAAAAAAGCCTTCGAAAGGCCAATTGCATTAGAATAATTGATCCTCACATAGAAACTCTTCACCCATATCTTTTAACCTGTAACCAATCAGGTAGTCTAATATCCAAAATTTAGCTTCTAGCATCTGAAAGCAGAATACCCCACAACGATACAACTGCGACCAAAACCCAAAGTGTGAGGCCCAGCAGCAGCGGTCGCCAACCTGCTGCCTTTACCTTGTCTATAGACAAGCCCGCCCCTACCAGGAACAGCGTAACCGTTAAACCTGCTTTGGAAAGTGCCGTAATCTGCTGACTCAGCATGTCGGCACCAGGCAGATAGCTGTGAAGGAGCATAGCCAGTACAAACAACCCGATAAACCATGGCAACTGCACCCGGCGGTTCCCGGTCCGGAAAGCAAACGATGATACTACTGCCACAGGCACAATCCAGAGGGCGCGTGCCAGTTTTACGGTAGTGGCCACTTCTAAAGCTTCGGCTCCGTAGGCACTGGCGGCTCCTACTACCGAACTGGTGTCGTGTATGGCAATAGCGCTCCACAAGCCAAACTGAAACTGGCTTAGCTGCAGGTAGTGACCCAGCACCGGAAAAACCAGCAGTGCCACCGCATTCAGCAGGAAAACCGTACCCAGCGATACCGACATTTCTTTTTCGCTTACCCGCAGCACTGGCGCGAGCGCCGCTATGGCACTACCACCACAAATAGCAGTGCCAGAAGCAATCAGGTGCGACACCTTCGGGGCCAGGCGCAGCAGTTTACCGATACCTGCTCCTACCAGCAGTGTAACCAGCACCGAAACCAGTGTAATTTCGAAGCCTTGCTTACCTGCTGCCAGCGCACCGGCAGCGTTAATGCCAAACCCCAGCCCCACCACCGACGCCTTTAGTAACCAGTTTATTGCCTGTTGGTTATGCCGCTGAAACGGGTGCCCCAGCAACCACGTGAAGCAGAACCCAAGCACCAGCGCCACCGGCGCACTTACCAGCGGACTAAGGCACAACAACAGAGCAGCCGCAAAAATGAGTTTGCGCACTGGTTCAGGATATGCTGTTGCAAGAGGTTTTATGGAGCTGCGTTCTATCATCACATTGCAAATCTCTTGTTTTTGCAGCTGCTTTGCCAATCAAATTACGTCATGCGCTATTACTTTAAGTTATACTGATTTATACAGAAACGTTTGAAAACCTGGGCTATTTTGGAGGT
>NZ_VRTY01000183.1 GCF_008017455.1 Pontibacter qinzhouensis
CCGCCAACCCCTACAACCAGCAGCCCCCGCTCCGACAAGGACGGGGGCTGGCTGCGTTTTTGGCCCCGGCCGAATGCGCTTCGACTCCAGGCACGCACACGCACACCGGGGCCATAACCCGCCCAAGGCAGCCAGGCGTAGATCCCTTTAGTTGGCCATCATCCTCTCAATTCACCCATAACCATTCCATTCTTATTATTCCCACTGGCTACTGCCGAAACTACACAACTTCTGAATTATAACCTTCTCACAATTAAGGAGGCGTAGGTATACCCTGCCTACTGATGACTACGCTGCAACCCTCGGAGGCGAAGTGACTTGCTGACAGCAGTAAACCCCATAGATTACAGCAGTGAACTCCGTAGATGAAGGTCTACTAGATGACACGTAAGGCTAGGGAAGGTGTAGCAATAACAACCTGTTGCTCCTTTGCCTGATAGCCCGCCTGCTGATAACCTTATCCCGCTTCTGTGCAGGAGGAGCATACATTCTCCTCTGCGCTAAACTGGAAATAGCAGGAGTCTGTTGTAAATATCAGTGATTAAGTGTTTAACCTGTTCATTAACTTTCATAACAGTCTTTACTTTTGCTAGTTGG
The DNA here is from genome assembly GCF_008017455.1 of Pontibacter qinzhouensis. GTDB lineage: Bacteria > Bacteroidota > Bacteroidia > Cytophagales > Hymenobacteraceae > Pontibacter > Pontibacter qinzhouensis. The sequence goes on from NZ_VRTY01000183.1 coordinate 598, forward strand.
GTAAAGCTTTATCTAAGTTTCAAACAACCTCGAAGTTTATTATCTACCTTTTTTCCTACTGCTCCACATAACAAGTTCCTAAGTCAAACGTTAGCTGCTTATTAACCTGAACCTTAAATAAGGAGTGGCATATATTGCCTTACACATAAGTGTAGTCAATCATAATAGTAACCTTCAACAAGTTGCAAAAAAAAGCAAAATGAGGTTGTCCGGTTCAGATTATTCAAATGAAACTGGCCTTCCGAAAGTATAAGGAGTCAAATTATGTCAAGGGCAAAATAGCTTGCTATGTTTATACAGTTACTTCTGCCTAAAACAATTGTTGTGGCATTAACTCTTTTTGTTTCCTTGTCAGGCTAATTATTGTTTATTTGATTGCAGCTGTTTAACTTGAAACATGGCCCTTCTTTATCCTACATTTTTATTTGCTTTAGCTGCCACAGGTATTCCTATAATTCTTCATCTGGCTCAACTCCGAAAAGCCAAACGAATTGAATTCAGCAATGTCCGGTTAATCCAAACAACAAAAGACATTACGGCAAGTCAGCGCAATCTGAAAGAGATCCTAATCCTTATCTGTCGTATTCTTTTTATAGTCTTCCTGGTGCTGGCCTTTGCTCAACCTTTCCTGCCTGCGTCAGATTCGTTTGTTCCTGCCGATACTTCACAGGTTTCTATAGTCGTGGATAACTCCTTTAGTATGCAGAATACACATGCCGAAGAAGATGTGACCCTATTAACTGCCGCTACAGAACAAGCGCAAAGTACACTCGATTTATTTCCGGCTTCTACTACTTTTCGGCTTTCTACAGCCTCTAACTCACCTAACAGCGGGGTTTTAGATAAACCAGCAGCTTCTTCCCTTTTAAATGAACTGAACTATGCTTCTGGTTCCGGTTTTCAGGTATTGGCAGGAGTCCGAACGGCAGAGCATGTGTTTGTGTTTTCTGATTTTCAGAGGAGCAGTTTTCAACCTGCCAGCTTATCAGCAGTAGACTCAACCAGGCAGGTGCACCTGGTACCGGTAAAAGCAGCTTCTACTGCCAATGTGGTAATAGACTCTGTTTACCTCGAAGATGAATTTATAAGACCAGCAGGCGAAAACCTGTTGTACATTCGCCTGTTTAATGCAGGTTCAGAAGCGATTGAGGACTGCAATGTGAAACTGATGGTGAATGAGCGGCAGGTAGCAGCCCTGAGCGTTGATTTGCCGGCCCAGCAGGTAACAGAAACCACCGTTAATTTTAGCCTGATGGGGAGTGGCGTGAGCAAAGCCTATGTGCTGGTAGAAGATTATCCCGTAGAATTCGACAACAGTTATCACTTTGTGATGGCACCATCAAGCAATATCGAGATGGTGGAAATAACCGACAATGCTTCTGAACTGTTGCCCCGGCTCTTCAGAAACGAAGCATTTTTTAAGCTAACGCAGTATCAGCAGAGTAACATCGATTATGCTCGCACAGCGGCTGCGCATACAGTGCTGCTAAACGGAGTAAAAAATGTTTCTTCGGCACTGGCTTCCACATTAGCCACCTTCCTGAAAGGAGGCGGAACGCTGGTTATTATACCGCCAGGCCAGGCAGATAATGCCAGCTATAGCAGTCTTATGCAAAACCTGAACATAGCTGCCAACCTGATGGGGGGGGCATCAGACGAGCCAGCCAAAACAGCTATAGCTGTTCCGGATCCTGCCAACCCGTTTTTCAAAAGCATATTCTCCGATTTCGATCCTAAAATGCAAATGCCTGCCGCAGCCAGAACAGTGGCATGGTCAAGAGCATCTGATGACATTCTGAAATTCAGAGGTGGTTCTCCTTTCCTGTCGCGGTTCGACAGAGGCAGCGGAAAAGTTTTTTTGATGGCGGCACCACTCGAAGATAATTACAACGAGTTGCAGAACCATGCCCTGTTTGTGCCGGTTATGTATAAACTTGCCATTGCCAGCTACAAGCAGGAACAACAACTATCTTACGCCATTAACGGTGCCACCGTGAACATGCCCGTACCGGCACCGCAAAGAAAAGAAGGCATCTACAAACTTGTGCAAGATAGCCTCGAGTATATTCCGGAACAGCAAATGCGGGGTGGCAATCTTTTTTTCACCATTCCGGATGCCATAGATCAGGCCGGGTTTTATGACCTCCGCTTAGGCGATTCTACCATGACCACACTGGCCTTTAATTACCCTAAAAGCGAATCGTTGCTGGAGCAGTACTCACCCGATGAACTACGAAGTTTCCTGAAGCCGGGGCAGACCAATGTGCATGTTTACGATTATGGTGATGCGTTTTCTGTAAAAGGAGAATTCGAAAAACGATATTTTGGTGTCAAGCTTTGGAAATATTGCCTAATATTGTGTCTGATTTTCTTAATGGCAGAAATAGCCCTCATAAGATTTTTTTAGCATGAACATACTCCTAAAGGCTGTAACCATTTACCATCCCGAATCAGAATTCCATTTACAACAACAGCACATTTTTATAGAGAGCGGCACTATTACCTATATAGGGCCTGAAACCAGGGAGGCAGAGCAGGTGGTGGAAGCCAGTGGCCTGTGTGTATCGCTCGGATGGGTCGATATGTTTGCCTTTGCCGGTGAGCCTGGCCTGGAGCACAAAGAGGACCTGGAGTCGGTGGCTGCTGCTGCGGCGGCAGGTGGCTTTACGGAGTTACTGTGTCTGCCTAATGTGCAGCCTGTGGTACAGACAAAGGGCGCGGTAAACTTTATTAAAAGCAAATCGGCGTACTTGCCTGTAACGCTGCACCCTGCTGCGGCCATTACCATCGATGCCGAAGGTAAAGACCTGACCGAGATGATAGACCTGCACCGGGCAGGTGCCATTGCGTTTACGGATGGTTTAAAGCCATTGCAGGGGGCCGATGTACTGCTAAAGGCACTGCAGTATGTGCAGATGTTTAATGGGCTGCTCCTGAACAAGCCGGAGCATACCCGCCTCACGAACCACGGGCAAATGCATGAGGGCGAGGTCAGTACCCGCCTGGGCATGAAAGGTATGCCAGCCATTGCCGAAGAAGTTATGGTGACACGCGATTTGCAGTTACTAACCTACACCGGTGGGCGCTTACATTTTTCGGCTATCTCTACTGCGGCAGCCGTCGATGCCATCCGGAAGGCGAAAGCCCAGGGCTTGCAGGTTACCTGCGATGTGGCTAGCTACCAGGCCTTTTTTACAGACGAGACCATTTTACCTTTCGATACAAATTACAAAGTAGCGCCACCTTTCAGAAGCCAGGCTGATGCCGAAGCTATAAAAGAGGGCCTGCGCGATGGCACCATCGATGTGCTGATGTCTGCGCACCTGCCGCACGACCCGGAGGCAAAGAACCTGGAGTTCGACCTGGCCGAATTTGGTATTACCAACCTCGAAACAGCCTTTGCTGTGGCTAACACCTCACTAACCGGTGCACTTTCTACAGAAGCCATTATTGAGAAATTTGCGTTGAACCCCAGAAAAATACTTGGCTTGCCTGCGTCAGGACTCGCAGTAGGAGAACAAGCCAACCTGACACTGTTTAACCCGACAAAAACCTGGACTCCGGAAGTAAACAAAACAAAATCGAAGTCTAAGAACAGCCCGTTCTATGGCAGGAGCTTAACAGGTGCAGTTGTGGGCATTGTACATAAGGGGCAGATGGTGCTCAATTAAACTTTTTTTATATATTTATAGTGTAATATTGTTTGGAGCGTACAGTTGCTCCATATACCAGGAAATTTGAATGTTTAATCAGGCGATAGTAAGGGTAGGGGTACGTTATGGAGTTATTTGTGGAGTAGCGAGCTTTATGCTGGTGCTGCTAACTTACCTGTTAGGTTACAACCCCTTAAGCGAATCGGGGCGGTTAAGCTTTTTTGTGCTGCCAGTATTTATTTTCCTGGGAATGAAGTACTACAAACAGTTCCTCGATACTGAACTTAGCTTTTTTAAA
>NZ_VRTY01000184.1 GCF_008017455.1 Pontibacter qinzhouensis
ACTAACGCCAGAGCAGAATGAAAAACTACAGTTAACCCGCCAAGAGGAACAGCGTCAGAAAATGGCGTATACGGAAGAGAAACTTTACAGAAGTGTACAAGACATGGAATTGGATTTCTAATCCAGCGTGCCTGTTAAATAGGAATTTGGGTAGACGTTTCCCTTAAGAGATCATCTGAAGTTACAAAACTTGATCCTAATACTAATACCAATATCAGATCAGCAAGATTGAATCCGCACTACATGCGCCTGCTTGTAATACTGTTTGCATTACAGGAAGAATGTTTTATATGCGTCATTTCTGAAGTAACTAAATAAATCAATTTTTATGAAAAAATATTTATACTCATTTATGAGGGTGGCATTGCTATGTTATTGATGAAAAGATAAAGGTAGTGTTAAAGAAGTAATGCTGGCAGAGTTTCTTTAGTATCAATCAGAAAAATAATTTACCTCTTTAGCGAGTTAAGGTATATTCCGTTTGAACATCTTAAATAAATTTTTAAATCAGCATTACTTCTTTAACACTACCAAGATAAATAAACTTTGTCAGATAAATTTTTAATTTTGCTCCCACACTTACTGTAGATACGCCCATGTGAAATACACTTTCTTTCAAGGAAATAAATAAGTAGCCCTCAAAGGTCTGCTTCCATTATTCATTTTTAAAGAAAGAAAGTATGCTTTTTCTTCAGAACGTAACCTATATACATTCCTCTAGAGATTTATTGTTTGAGAACATAAATCTAACGTTAAACCGGCACCAGAAAATAGCCTTGATCGGCAACAATGGGGCAGGCAAATCCACGTTGCTTAAAGTAATGGCTGGCTTGCTGGAACCTTCCGAAGGGGTGGTAAAAGCAGAGGACACTCCCTATTATGTTCCGCAGGTTTTCGGGCAGTTTAACCACCTCACCATGGCCAAGGCCCTGCAGGTAGACGAGAAACTGAAAGCCTTGCACCAGATTCTGAACGGTGAAGTAACAGAGGCCAACCTCACCACCCTAAACGACGAATGGACGATTGAGGAACGTTGCCAGGCTGCCTTAACCTACTGGAACCTGCAGCACCTCGACCTGAGCCAACCGATGAGCACGCTTAGCGGCGGGCAAAAAACAAAGGTGTTTTTGGCGGGCATATCTATTTATCAACCAGAAATTGTGCTGTTGGATGAGCCCAGCAATCATTTAGATACATTTGGCCGGCAGCAACTCCACGCGTTTATTCAAAATTTCTCCGGCAGCCTGGTAGTAGTTAGCCACGACAGAAAATTGCTGAACCTGCTCGACTCAGTTTATGAACTAAGCAAGTGCGGCATTACGGTGTATGGTGGCAATTATGATTTTTATGCAGCTCAGAAACAGGTAGAAAATAACGCGCTGGCGCACGATGTCAGAAGCAGGGAAAAGGCACTGCGCAAGGCAAAAGAAGTGGAACGCGAAACCACCGAAAGGCTGCAGAAACTAGATGCCCGAGGCAAAAAGAAGCAGGAGAAAGCTGGCATGCCTACCATTGTAATGAACACGCTTCGGAACCAGGCCGAGAATAGTACCTCTCGTGTTAAAGGTGCTCTTGCCGAAAAAGTAGGTAGTATATCGCAGGAGTTGAGCGATTTGCGAAAGGAGCTGCCCGATGCCGACAAAATGAAATTCGGGTTCGACAACGCGGGCCTTCCTAAAGGCAAACTCCTGGTTTCGGCAGAAGAAATAAACTTTGGGTACAATCAGCAACTGCTGTGGAGGCAGCCCTTGAGTTTCAGGGTTGTTAGTGGCGAAAGACTGGCCTTGAAAGGCTTAAACGGTTCGGGTAAAACCACGCTCATTAAACTCATGCTTGGGCAGTTAGAGCCAACTGTTGGCATTTTGCAGAGGACCGAAAACAAAGCAGTGTACATAGACCAGGACTATTCCCTGATTCAAAACCACCTGAAGGTGTATGAGCAGGCGCAGGAATTTAATGCTTCGGGGCTGCAGGAGCACGAAATTAAGATTCGGCTCAACCGGTTCCTGTTCCCGAAGGAGTTCTGGAGCATGCCCTGTAGTGCCCTCAGCGGCGGCGAGAAAATGCGCCTTATGCTCTGCTGCCTCACCATCAGCAACCACGCTCCTGACCTGATTCTGTTAGATGAGCCAACCAATAACCTCGACATCCAGAACATTGAGATCTTAACAGCGGCCATAAACGAGTATCAGGGAACACTACTGGTTGTTTCGCACGACCAGGCATTTCTGGAGCAGGTAAACATAGAACAGACTATTGAACTAAGCTGACCGATAGTACTCAAAACTACCGAACCCGGCTTGCCGGAGCAGATGCTGTAGGTAGAGATTAGAGGACAGTTGTTAGATGCCAGATCTTTATCAGTTTGGAGTTGATCAGCCATTTAACAATTTAACAATCAACAAATAACAACCAGCAATTAAATTATTCGAATGAAAATGGCCTTCCAAAAGATTTTGTGCTGAAAACAGTCAAGGGTAGATACTGTAAATGCAGGTTTAAGCCTGCTCCACTTTTTGCGTAACACGTATGGCAGCTTCTTGAAGCTGTTGCAACACCTGCACAAAACCTGGTCGGTTAATAATTGTCTCCTGCAGGCATTGTTCCTGCAATCGGCTCAGTAGCCCGACTGCGGTCTGTGTTTTATCTGCAGGAGCCAGGTGTGTGAGCAAATCGTCGAGCAGGCATCCGAAGGCTCTTACCTCCATACGCTCCAGTGCCTGAGCCCAGGTTTTGTTGACACTGGTGTACGAGGTGGCAGCACCAAAATCGCCCAGCAGCGGGTGAGCAGCAGCATTTATAAGAATATTATGGGCATAGAGGTCGCCATGCAGGAGGTGTTGGGCATGTAGGTGGGCGGCAGCCGAGGCAATACCAGTGGCAATAGAAAGAGCCGTTTGTAAACTGAAACGGGTGCCCTCCAGGTACACATCGCGGGTGCAGGATTCCAGGCTTGGTGGCAGGCCAAGATTTTTGTAGCTAGGTGGGATTAAACTCAGAACCAGCCCTTGCTTTTGCTCCGGATGCCCGCCTATTCTGCCAAGCACCTGCACAAAATTAGGATGGTTACCGGCGGCCATGCAAGCTTTTAGTTCATCTTCCGGGGAGCCATCGCTGGTAATTTCTCCTTTGAAAACTTTTACCGCCACATGCTCCTGAATTTCTGCCGGCTTGTTTCGGTGCCAGTGCGCTTTATAAATATACCCAGATGCCCCCTGGCCAAGCTGCACGTCGAGCGCCAGGTCGGCCCAGTTTATTTCGGTTAGCTCCTTTTCCGGCAGTTCCGACTCGCAGCAGGGGTTGCCTGAGTAAGCCAGCCACGACAAACGCGGAAGCTCAAAAAGCCAGGCTGGCAGTGTTTCCAGTTGGTTGGCGGCGATCCGGAGGAGTTCTATGTTGCGGCACTGCGCCATTTCTTCGGGTAGTGTTCTGAGTTGGTTACCGGCCAGCATAAACTTCTGGAGCCGGCGGCATTTGCCTATAGAAGCAGGCAGTTGCGTAAGCCTGTTGTTTGTCAGAATTAGCCAGCGAATATTCAGCGGAATGGCATCTTCGGCAATAGCAGAAATTTTGTTCTCTTTAAACCCGATCATTTCCAGCTTTGGGCACTCAGAAAGAACAGGAGGGAAGTGCTCGAACTCATTGTTGTAAAAAAATGCTATTTTGAGATTCCGTAGAAGTTTAAACGAATCAGGTAGCTGTGAAATCGGGTTACCCGATAAGTCCAGCATCTCCAGGGTATCGGCCAGGTCTATGATCTCCTCCGGAAACTCTGTTAAACCACAAGATAATAAGCGTAAACTGGTTGTGCCTGCCAGCTGGCCGGATCTGAGCTGTTCTAATGTTTGCATATAGAGAGAGTGAGGATGAGCCAGAGAAGGAACGGTAGAGCATTGTTGTGCCTGTAGCCGTTGCTTTACTTCTTTTCATTACCTGCGTTTGAGCTGCATTAATTTTGTTCAAATCGTAAATGTACGAAAGGCACTCGCCATTGTCGGTACCCTTGCCTAAAAAAACTGTAAAACCTTTCTGAAGGCTGTTTTTATTTGAGTGTATAACATATTACGGGGTAGTTATATAGTAATACTTCTATAAAGAAGGTTCCATCTGGCTTAGCTGCTGCTCGACCCAGTGCCCTCCTGCTGTTTTGTTGCATAGCCTTGGCTCTGAGCGCTCACGGCCGCGAGGCCCCGTCCTTGGC
>NZ_VRTY01000185.1 GCF_008017455.1 Pontibacter qinzhouensis
CCTTTTGGCCCTGAACTACAATACACATCCGAGAAGCCTGCCGAAACCATTACGCTTTACGTATATGGCGGCCAAGATGGCAAATTTGACCTTTATGAAGACGAGAACACGAACTACAATTACGAGAAAGGAGCTTTTGCTAACATTCCTGTTACCTACAACGACGCCTCTAAAACATTAACCATTGGCAAACGCGAAGGCAGCTTTACTGGCATGTTGCAGAAACGCACTTTTAATATCGTGTATGTTTCCCAGAACAAGGCCCACGAACTCAACTTCGATGCGAAGCCGGACCAGGTGGTGAAATACACCGGAAAAGCAAAAACTGTGAAGCTCAAATAGCAAGCAGCATATTAATGTGTTAATTATTTAATGTGCTGATTTTTCGATTGGGAGATTTGAAGATGAGAAGATTTGAAAATGAGTCCCCAGAGAAGATTTCAAAAGCGATCAACTCTTCTCTGATAACTTTTAACTCTTAACTTTTAAAAAGGTACTGTGTCTTAAGTGCTGCATCTTGTGTCCTTTTCAGCAGCAGCCTCCGGAAGGCCATTTCCATTTAAGTAATTACAGAACAGAAACTTCTATAATATTTACTAACATTTTAAGCTATCAGTATATGAAAAAAATAATTTTACTAAGCTGGCTCCTTTGTTGGTGCGGGATAGCTATCGCCCAGCAAACGGTTAGGGGGCGGGTAACCTCCCAGGACGATGGCAGTGGTTTGCCAGGTGTGAGCATACGCGCGAAGGATAATGCCACGATAGGAACCATAACTGACATAGATGGTAATTTCGAACTACAACTACCAGTTGGGAACGAGACATTAGTTGTTTCTTATACCGGTTTTGTTACTCAGGAAATACAGGTAAACAACCGTACGCAGCTCAATATCAGCCTGGCGCAGAACTCGCAGGTGCTCGATGAGGTGGTGGTAGTTGGTTACGGCGTGCAGCAGAAAAAGCTGGTAACAGGAGCTACTGCCCAGGTGAAGGGCGAAGACATACAGAAACAAAGCACTACCAATGCACTGCAGGCGCTGCAGGGGCAGGCACCAGGCGTACAGATTGCCTCTACCTCCGGGCAACCCGGAGAGGGCATGCGGGTCCTGATCCGGGGCTTAGGCACGGTGGGTAACTCAGGTCCGCTTTATGTGGTGGATGGCGTGCTTACCACGAACATCGATTTTCTGAACCCTGCCGACATCGCCTCTATTGATGTGCTGAAAGATGCTGCCTCAGCCGCTATTTATGGTTCGCAGGCAGCTAACGGTGTTGTCCTGATCACGACCAGGCAAGGAACAGCCGGTCAGCCGGCTCGCATTACTTTCGACTCTTATTATGGTGTACAGAACGTGGCCCGTAAAGCTACCTTGTTAAACTCAAAAGAGTATGCCACCATCATGAACGAAGCTGCCGTGAACTCAGGCAAGCTACCTTATTTCTCTAACCAGGAAATTGCAGCCATGGGCGAGGGTACTAACTGGATGGATGAGATGTTTGTGAAAAATGCCCTTACCCAGAACTACTCGCTGGGTGCGCAGGGCGGTTCCGAGAATTCAACTTACTCTACAGCCTTGTCTTACACCTCACAAGAGGGCATTGTGGGCGGCAAAGACCTGTCGAACTACGAGCGTTATAACTTCCGCATCAACTCCGAGCACAAGCTTTACAAAAATGTGATCAGAGTAGGCCAGCATCTCAACTTTGCTTATATCAACAACAACGGCATAGGCGTAGGCAACCAGTACAACAACTCGCTGCGTAGTGCTTTTAATACCAGCCCTTTTGTGCCGATGTTCGACGAAGATGGCAACTACTTCGATAACAGCAACTCGACCTGGAACACCGGTGAAGCCAACCCTTACGCGAGTATGGTTTACAACAACCAGAACCGCAGAAACAACCAGCGCCTTTTAGGAGATGCTTACCTGGTGGTAGAGCCGATCAAGAACCTGCGTTTCAGGACCAGTCTTGGCCTGGATATGCACGCAGACGAGAGCCAGTCTTATTCACCAACCTACAGATTGTCTATTTACACGTTCAACGATTTTACCAGGGTAAACCAGTCGATGGGAAAAGGCAGAACCGTGCTATTCGACAACTTGCTGAGCTACAACTTTAAGGCCGGGCAAGACCACGATTTTGAGGTAATGGTAGGTTCATCAGCATTTCAGAACTGGAGTACCAGCATCTGGGGCAGCAACCGCGACCTTATTATTTCAGATTTGCGGTACGCCTGGCTGTCTAATGCTACCAATACCGAAGGTGCCCCTAACATGAGTATAGGTGGCGGACCATCTCCTGAAGACAAACGGATGTCATATTTTGGCCGTTTGAATTATAACTACAAAGAAAAATACCTGCTGAACGCCACTTTCCGGGCCGATGGTTCATCCCGGTTTGCAAAAGGGAACCGCTGGGGCTACTTCCCGTCTGTTTCTGCCGGCTGGATTATTACAGAAGAAGACTTCCTGACAGGTACGCAGAACTGGATGGACTATTTTAAAATTCGTGCCAGCTGGGGGCAGGTAGGTAACCAGAACATCGATTTCTTCCAGTACCTGGCACCTGTTGCCTTTACCAATTCCAATTATATTTTCGGTCCTGAAGAAGGCGTGCTGACACCGGGCGCCTACCCAAGCCGATTGGGTAACGAGAGCATTAAGTGGGAAACTTCAGAGCAAACAGATATTGGCTTCGATGCCCGCTTCTTTAACGGCAAAGTAGACGTAACCTTCGACTGGTACAACAAATTAACGAAAGACTGGCTCATAAGGGCTCCGATTCTGGCCACAGCTGGTGCCGATGCTCCTTTTATAAATGGTGGTAATGTCCGCAACAGAGGGGTAGAGCTGGGAATCAGGTATAACAATTCTGTTGGTGACTTTAACTACAGCCTGGGTCTAAACGGTGCTTACAACAAAAACAAAGTGGGCGTAATACCTACAGGCGATGGTATTATTCATGGAGAAAACAACTTGCTGTTCAATAACTCAACTGAGTTTTACAGAGCCCAGAACGGATTTCCGATCGGCTACTTCTGGGGTTACAGAACCGATGGTATTTTCCAGAGCGAAGAAGAGGTGATCAGGTACCGTTCCGGCGAAAACCGTGTTATTCAGCCAAATGCCCGACCAGGCGATGTGCGTTATGTGGATATTAATGGTGATGGCGTTATTAACGATCAGGACAAAACCATGATCGGTAATCCGAATCCGGAATACACCTTCGGTTTTACCATGTCTGCTGATTATAAAGGCTTTGACCTCTCTGTTCTTACTTCAGGTGTTGCCGGTAACCAGATCGTGCAGTCGTACCGCAACCAGGCTGACCCCTATGCCAACCACTCTGCTGCTATACTTGGGCGCTGGCATGGGCCGGGCTCCTCTACTACCATGCCACGCGTAACAGAAGATGCCCGCAACTGGACTAACTTTTCTGACCTGTACCTGCACGATGGCGATTTTCTGCGCATCAGCAACGTAACGGTGGGCTACGATTTCGGCAGGCTGTTTAAGAAAAGCTACCTGAGCCAGGTGCGTGTGTATGCGTCGGCTCTTAACCTCTACACCTTCACCAAATACAACGGCATGGACCCTGAAATCGGGTATTCAGAAGGGTTTTCGCAAGGTATAGATCTGGGTTATTACCCTCGCCCGAGAACGTACATGATGGGAGCAAATATTAGATTCTAACACATCGACAGGAAGAAAAATGAAAAAGATAAAAATACTTGCATTGTCGTTGGGCCTGCTTTCGCTGGGGGCTTGTGGCGACGACTTTATAGATGCCGAACCGATTACCACCCTGACCGAGGCCAACTTTTACCGCACACCAGCCGATGCCGACAGGGCTCTGATTGGTTGCTACGACGGGTTGCAGCGTGTCTGGTCCGATGGTATTAGCTTTCCGGTGGCTTCCGAAATTTTCTCTGATAACTGCTTTGGTGGTACCGGCAATGCCGACGGGTTTGGCTACCAGGCCATCGATGAGTTCGACAGGCTG
>NZ_VRTY01000186.1 GCF_008017455.1 Pontibacter qinzhouensis
AAAACACCAAATTAATAAGCAGATTTATGTCCTTTTAGGCAAGGTTAAAAGCTTCTGCGTAACTCCTGTAATGTATGAAAAACATATAAAATTAATATGCAAATATTTGTACATTAACGAATGTTAGTTGTATTTAGCTATTATTCCAGTCTGACCTGCTTGTTTATGAAACGCTTACTTAAATTCGTTCCTTTCCTCTTTTTGCTGATAGCCTGCGAGGAAAATCTGCTGAAGCCCACACAAAGCGGCTCTAATACTTTTGCCTGCAAGCTGAACGGCAAAACTTGGATCGCTGACGCAGGTTCGGGCTTTAACACAAAGAAAGTGGGTTTATTATATGGCTACTTTTATCCACCTCAGAAACAATTAACTATTTTTGCCAACCGCATAGCTGATGGTGATAACACTACCATACAATTAGCCTTGGAGGATGTGAAGGTGAGAGGCACACATTATTTTTCTTTCGATACCGGTCCCGCTCCTGATCAAATGCGCTTCCAGGACCATGCGATGTACAGGGAGAGTAAGCCAAGCAATGGCCGATATATCACTTCCAGCCGCAACACAGGCTTTTTCACGTTCACAAAGGTGGATACGGTGAACCATATTATTGCAGGCGTTTTCGAGTTCACGGCAGAAAGCCTGGATGGCTCCGGCCAGACCGTGAGGATCACCGACGGCCGCTGCCTTCCGCGTACTTTTTGGAGGAGAAGATGCTAAGGATATTATACAGGAACTTGGCATACAAAGTGTCAAAACAATCCATAATTGGGTTACTGACTATCAGCGTAAGATGGAGCAAGGGCTTGTATCTTTACCTCCTATGAATGAGAAGCAAAAGCAAAACCTGGAAGCCCTAAAGCAGCGAAATAAACAGCTGGAGAAAGCCCTGGAGGAGGCTAACCTCATGATCCTGGCCCTGCACACAATGATTGAGGTGGCTGAAAAGGACCTGAAGATTTCCATCCGAAAAAAGTCTGGTACCAAACGGTCCTGCCCCTGCAGCATAAGGGAACAGCAAAGGTTAGTGTCGGTAACCTTTGTCGACTGTTTGGTAAAAGCCGTCAAGCATTTCATCAGAAAAGGACGCACCTGGATCAGCGTGCTGCCCAGGCTATGCTGGCATTGGATCTAGTCACTGCCATCAGAAGGGAGATTCCCGGGCTAGGGACCAAGAAGCTGTATTTTCTGCTGCGGGAGCCCCTGCAGAAAAGCGGCATTACTATGGGCAGGGACAAGCTGCATGAGTTGCTCCGGGAACACCGTCTGCTCATCCGCCATAAAAGGTCTGTGCCCAAGACCACTCATTCTAACCATCTTCTAAGAAAGTATCCTAACCTGGTCAGGCAGCTCCCTGTCCTGGAAACAGAGCAAGTTTGGGTATGTGATATGACCTACATCTATGTGGGCTTTGACTTCAACTAGCTGTCTCTGATTACCGATGCTTATTCCAAGAAAATTGTGGGCTACTGCCTGCATCAGTTCCTGAGCATGGAAGGCTGCCTGAGCGCTTTGGAAATGGCGCTTGCCACTCGTAGTAAACAGGAGAGCAAGCTTATGCACCATTCTGACCGGGGCGTGCAGTACTGCAGCTCTGAGTATGTAAAGCAGACATTGCCATTAGCATGACAGATAGTGGGCAGGCGTACGAGAATCAGATAGCCGAAAGGGTGAATGGGATCCTAAAGCATGAGTTCAGGCTGAATCAGGTGTTTAAGTCTCACATGGAGGCTCTATTGGCTATAGAAAAGGGTATTCGCAATTATAACACGCTTCGCCCTCACATGAGCTGCAGTTACTTAACCCCCTCACAGGCTCATCAGGTGGAAGAGTAAGTCATCGGTCAGTGGAACTGATGTTCTGTGAGCTAACAAGCTGTGGATTTATGGATATTACCCACAAGTCCACAGCTGCGATAATAGTGGTTGCCGGATAAAAAAGCGTCAAGCTAATATAGTACTCAACTAGATATTCAAAGAGCAAATCAATACATTAGACAAGCTATAGCCGTATTAATTTCTTAAATTTATCATCAATTCAAAACCGTCAACTTTTTCCAGGACGGGTCATCATTAGCTACTTTTGCTAAAGAATCTATCTATATTAGTTGCTTTATTTGTGTGACATCTTTTATACGCGTAATTTAAATGGAAATAATTATTTTGATACTACTGACTATGCTCAACGGCTTTTTTGCTCTGTCAGAGTTATCTATCATATCCGTCAACAAAAACAGAATTGCCCAAAAGGCAAAACAAGGAAGCAGAAGTGCTAATACTGTCATTAAGCTGTTGGAATCACCAGAGAATTTTCTCTCTGCTATCCAAGTAGGTATTACACTCATAGGAATTGTCTCTGGTGCCTATGGTGGAGCGGCCCTTTCTGATGATATGAAACAATGGCTTTCCGGATTTAGCTTTTTGGCTCCTTATGCTGATACACTCTCTATCATATTAGTAGTTGGTTTGATCACCTATTTCTCTATCGTCATTGGGGAACTGATACCCAAAACGATTGCTCTTGGAAATGCCGATAACATAGCTCTTACTGTTGCCCCTATTATTAAAGTATTCACGGTTGCCACCATGCCACTGGTAAAGCTACTTTCAGGTTCCACTAGCTTTGTTATAAAATTAGCAGGAATTAAAGAGCCGCCGGAAGAGAAGATGTCAGAGGAGGAACTCAGGCAGATTATCAAGACTGCGGGCAAGCAGGGGCTTCTGGCAAAGGAGGAAATTCAGCTGCACCAGAATATCTTCACATACTCAGAGCAGCGGGCAAGAAACCTGCGCACACACCGCATGGATGTGGAGTACATTGACATTAATCAACCTGTTGAAGGGATAAAAGACATTATACAGCGTAGTGCGCACTCTAAATTTCCTGTTGCCGATGGTACCTTTGACAAGATTATTGGGGTGCTAACAGCGAAGCGGTTCTATGAATATTTAGCAGGGAACAGAGAAGAGTCGCTGAGCAGTGTTTTACAGCAGCCAATTTACATACCTGAAACGATGCTGGCCAATGCTGTGCTGAACATCTTCAAGAAACAGAAGCAGTATCTGGGAATTGTTATCGATGAGTATGGCTCAATCGAGGGCATCATTACACTGCATGATATTCTGGAAGCAATTGTAGGTGACCTGCCGGATATGGACGAGGTAGATGAGCCAAGCTTCGTTAAAAGAGATGATGGTTCACTCTTAGTAGACGGGTCTGTGGAAATTTACGACCTCAACAGAGAACTAAAGGAGGAAGTTATACCAAAAGATGCCGACAACTATGTGACGCTGGCTGGTTTCATTTCTTACACATTAGGTAAATTTCCGGCTGCTGGCGATAAGTTTCAAGTCGGCGGCTATGAATTGGAGATAGTAGATATGGATGGTTTCAGAGTTGACAAGGTAATTCTAAAGCGTGCGATCAACTCCAAAATATCTTAAGGCACTGTCTTATCCTGTGAACTTTATAATTATTTGGCCGCTTTTTATCAGTATTATTTGGCCGTAATTAAGTTTTTAAGAATACCTCCTTCTGACTAAACACCCTCCTTCTTATGGGATAAATCTTCGTTGATCTGGTAAGGACAATTACGCGAAAACCTGTTTATAAAAACTAATAAAGCGTAGTAAAATCATCAATTGATACGTTTTCATCTAATTTCAAAAAAAGGAGTGAGATAAAAGTCATATTCCTGCAAAACTAGTGTAGGTCTCGGCAGACTGCTTAATCCTGACATGGGTTTATAAATAACTCGAGTTGCGATTATAAAACTATGAAGCCATCCAGGTTTGTTAAGGGGTAAAGCTACCAAAC
>NZ_VRTY01000187.1 GCF_008017455.1 Pontibacter qinzhouensis
GCGGGAGGTATACGGATTTATGGAAATCGAGCCAATCTGGTTTATGGCGGTGGGGGTACAGAAGCAGCTATGGGATAAAAAAGCCAGCCTGAAGCTGAACGTAAATGATATATTTTACACAAACAAAACCAGGGGAGCTACCGCGCTTACAGGCTACACCGAAAAATTTTACCAGGTCCGCGACTCGCAGGTAGCCACCCTCAGCTTTACTTATAAGTTCGGAAAATCGCAGGTAGCGCCATCGCGCCGCAGAGCTTCCGGTGCTGAAGAAGAGAAAAGCAGGGCAGGAGGGAATTAACCAAATGCAGCAGGCGCTTTGGCTAAACAACTATGGTAAAGGTTGTGCCTTTATTTTGCTCACTTTCTACTGTAATTTTTCCATCGGCATTGTCTACCATTCGTTTCACGATGTACAAACCCAGACCGCTGCCTTCTACGTGGTCATGAAACCGTTTGAACATGGTAAATACATTGTAGAGCTTATCGGTAGGTATGCCCGAGCCGTTATCAGCTATGCTGAGGATGGTGTTATTCCCATCTTTTCGCATTTTTACCAGCACCACCGGCTGTCTGCCTGGTTGCTGGTATTTAATGGCATTGCTTAAGAGATTGTATAGAATGCTTTTCAGGTTTTTTCTGGTAAAGCCCAGTATGTTAGCATCATCTGTACAATCGGTGGTTATAGTGGCGCCGGAGGAGGCTATAATACCGTGCAAATCCTGCTTCACGGTGTCTACCATCTCACATATATCAAGCGGCTCCGAAACCTCATGTGCACTGCTTTTATCTATTTCGGCAATAGTAGTGAGATCGTTGATGGTGGCGGAAAGTCGGTGCAGAGATGATTTCATGTAAGCAGTAATCTGCTCAATCTCTTTCCGGTTCAGGTTTTCTTTAGCTATTGCCTCAGAGAGCGCCTCTAGCAGACCTTCTATATTGTAAATCGGGGATTTTAAATCGTGTGAGGCGGTGTAAACGAAATTGTCGAGGTCAAAATTGGCGTTGGTCAGCAAGCGGTTTTTGTCCTCCAGCTTCAGGTTAGCCTTCTGCGTTCGTTCCAGTGTTTCCAGGCTCTCCAGATGAAACGCCAGCAGCTCTGCGAACATTTTAAAGGTACTAATAACGGTTGGGTTATTTACCTTGGCCGGTTTGGAGCCTATGGCGCAAAGGGTTCCGAAAAAGGTACCGTCTCTTAAAACAATGGGTACAGAAATATAACTTTGTAGCCCATAGAGGCGCGGTGTATGGTGGTGCCGGTACTGGTTATCTTCGGCAGCATTGTCAAATATAATCGGTTCCAGGCTGTCTCGTATTTCATTGCAAAGGGTAGTCTCTATCTGCAGCTCTCCTCCTTCCTGCAATCCAAACTGCACCTCATCGCGCACGCTGCAAGCCAGCCATCTGGTTTTTGTTACACGAGCCACGGCTGCAAACCCCATTCCTGTTGTCCGGCAAATAACTTCGAGCATGCCTGGTACAATGGGTATCCGCCTGACTGCCTCCATATCTGTCAGTAACTCGTCCTGCTTATCAGTCATAAATTAAGGATAGATTAAACCGCTTTGCGGAAAGTTAGGTTTAAGAGTTATTTTCCGCTTTACTTCAAATTTAGTAAAAAATGCTTAAAACAGGATTATAACTTGTAGGAGATTGCAACAGGCAGCTTGTAGAGAAGCGTAAATAGCTGGAGCCTCTGGCTGTACAAATAATCTAAGTTAGGCTTTATAAACAGACCATTAGTCAGAAGTTATGCTACAAAACCCAGCGGCAGTAGACCCGACCCTCGATGTTGTCTTAAAAATTAGCAGCGGCGTTTTCTGGACGCTAGCCTACCTGCTGCTGCTGCGGCGTGGTTACATCGATAAAAGCTACGGCATGCCGATGGTGGCACTTTGTGCCAATATTTCGTGGGAGTTTATTTTTGGTTTGTTTACCCACACAGCACGCCGCAACTCTATGTAGATTATGTCTGGTTAGCCTTTGATGCAGGTATTCTGGCGCAGTTTCTCTTATACGGGAAAAAGGATTTTACAAAGCATTTGCCTGGCTGGCTCTTTTACCCCACCTTTCTGCTAACCCTTGTTTTAGCTGCCCTTTTTATCCTGCTGCTGTCACGTGAGTTTAACGATTATATAGGTATTTACGCGGCCTTTAGCCAGAACCTTCTGATGAGCGTGCTGTTCATTCACCTGCTGCTGAAGCGGAACAGCCCGCAGGGGCAGTCGGTGTACATTGCCCTTAGCAAAATGATAGGCACCATTTTTCCGTCGGTGTTGCTGTACCTGTACTTCCCTCATTCTAACCTATTGGTGCTGCTGTACATTAGCATTTTTGTATTCGACCTTATTTACCTGGTGCTGCTATACACAAAAATAAAAGCTTCTGGCCAAAACCCGTGGGGCAGGTGGTAGGTTGTGCTTTTTTAAAGAATAGTATTCTTTAAATCTTTGAATTTGAAGCGGGAGGATAAGTTTTTAGGAGCGGGATGGGAAGTTGTAGTTTGTCAGAATCACGGAGTAGGTTAATTCTCTACTTACATTGTTTTTTTCTACTATACATAATCCTTAAGCTCTGAAATCAGAGATAAAGCCGCTGTTTGTAATCTTCCAGCAGGAGACTGTTAACTTTACATGAAGCAGGAGGAACTCTGTTCCGGACCTGTTGCAGCTAACTCGCTATAATGCATATTCCGCTAAAACTGCACACCCTATTCCGGATAAACTGAACACTCCCCAGGTATGGTCATTCAAAGCTTCTATTAAGCTACATTTATTTACTGGTTATTTCTAATACCGGATTTGAGCTTACGCATTGATTCTCCCTTGAGTACTATTTTATGGGCGTTATGAGTTAGCCGGTCCAGGATGGCATCTGCAATGGTACTGTCATCAAAGAGCTCATACCACTTCTCCTGCGGAAGCTGAGAGGCAATGAGCGTGGAATGCTTGCCGTGGCGGTCTTCTATCACCTCCATGAGCATCATCCTGTTACTGCCATCGATAGGCTGCAAGCCAAAGTCATCTATGATGAGCAGGTCTGTTTTCTCCAGTCTGGTCAGTTCTCTCAGGTAGGAGTTGTCGGCCTTGGACATGGTCATCCAGCTGAAGAGCTTGGCCATGTTAAAGTAGCGGACCTTATAGCCCAAGTGGCAGGCCTGATAGCCGATCGCTGAGGCCAGGTAGCTTTTGCCTACCCCGGTCGGGCCTGTGACGAGCAGGTTCTCTTTCCGGTCAATAAAGCGACAGTCGGCCAGCCGCATCACCTGGTTCTTGTCCAGGCTTCTGCCTGCCGAATAATCCAACTCTTCCAGGCTGGCCTGGTAGCGGAAGCGGGCAGCACGGATATGCCGCTGTGTTTTCTGGTGTTCCCGC
>NZ_VRTY01000188.1 GCF_008017455.1 Pontibacter qinzhouensis
GCGGAGCAACTGCAGGTAAGCCAGTATATTACCTGGCTTGGCGAAATTAACCAGGAGCAGGCCCTGAAAGAATACCAGAACTGCGACGCCTTTGTATTGCCCAGCCTTTACGAATCGATGGGGATTGTGTACATAGAGGCACTGGCGTGCGGCAAACCAATTATTGCAACCAAATGTGGCGGACCAGAAAGTACGGTAACACCGTTTAACGGCCTGCTCATAGAAAAAGAAAATGTAACAAAGCTCGCTTCGGCTCTGCACTACATGATCGAAAACAGAGACAAGTACGACAGTAACCAGATTCGGCAGGATTTTTTGGCCCGGTACTCAGCAGGAGCCGTTGTACCGCAGTTGATGGCGCTATACAAGCAGGTACTAGAAAAGCACCCCGGAATAAGCTAAATCAGCTGTTACGGAGCTGGAAAGCAGCTATAGCAGCCACCCCAAGCACCATTACGGTAATAAACGCCTTGTAGGCAAGCGCTAGCTCCACCAGGTTATACGCAAGAGCAAAAGTCGCCACCGTAAGCCCCATCCAGTAAAGCGGGTAATAGTCTACTTGTTTTACTTTCTTATAATCTGGTAAAAAATAACCGCCAAAACCCATATACATCAAGGCCACAAACGTAGTAAAAGCAGCTGCCTTATAGCCAAAAAGCGGAATGAAGATAAAGTTCAGGACCACATTTCCTAAGCCGCCTACTGCCGAAATCTTCCAGAGTTTACTTGCCTGATCCCGGTAAACGAGCAAGCTGGTAACTGCCATATACATGGGTCTGTAATTGTAGGCCATTAAAATAACAATAGCCAGCGGGTACGCCTGCTGCAACTCCTTGTTTCGGATTAGAACAACAAAAATTTCTTTTACCCAGAGGCAGCACACAAAGGTAATGACCAGAAAAAACGCCTGCAGTATAAACGTTAGCCGCCTGGCCTGCAGTGCTGACTCCTGGCTTGCTTCTTTGCCAAAATACCGCATGTAATAAGGTGAGGATGCCTGCACAATGGCATGGGTTGCCATTAAGAAATGACTTCCTAAACTGGAGGCAACATTATAGAGGCCGATCTTCGGTATAGGTACTTGCAGCATGTCCAGCACCAGCCTGTCGGAGGTATCCATCAGGAAAGACGAAAAGTTGTGTGGTATTACCGGCAACGACATTTTGAGGGAGCTTTTAATGCGATGCCACTTAAAATTAAAAATAGGCCAAAAACCCTGCTTCAGGTAAATATGATAAGCGTTGATAAGAAACCCCGCCAATGCACCCAGAAAGTTGGCATAGAACCAGCCCATAAAACCTAACTGCAGATAAGCGATGGTATACACATTCATAGAAACACCGACACAGCCTATTACAAAAGCCCGAATGCCAATGGGCAAAGGCCGCTGCGAGAGCAAATGGTAGTGCATGGCCTGTATTTCTGTGCTTGCAAACAGCATAATCGGCAGGGCATGGAGCACAGCTATCTGGAGCCGGTAAGCATCCGCTTCGGGAGGTACTATCCAGTAAATGATAGCTCCCATTACAATGCCATAAAAAAACGACCAAACAGACAGGAAGCCGTTAATTTGGCGCCAGGCCCATTTATAACGTAGCGGAAACTTCGAGAACAAGTTGCCTAAAACCACCACCAGCCCTAACGATTGCAGCATGCCTAAGGCAGAGTTATAGGCAATAACCACACCAGCCACACCATAATCGGCTGAAGTAAGGTACTGTGTCAGAAGGGGCAATGTAATAACTCCAGCCAGCCGTGGTAGTTGGGCTGCCAGACCATAAATTGCCGCATCTGATAATAACTTTCGAAGCATCGCCTAAATGTAAGTTATAATTTGATGGTCTGCGCAAAAAAAATACACCCTGCCTCCTTCTTCCTCAATTTTGTTTTAGCTGATATATTGCACCAAAATTTAGTGTTTGCTGTTGCCTACAGAAGCAGAAATAGCAACTGCTAAATCAAAAGCTCAAAAAATTAGTATATTTGTTAATTATCAAAATTGAAAACAAGCGTTAGCCTAGCTAAATTAAGGAGATATAACTGTGGGATGTAGTTCATGTTCTAGTGGCGGATGCGGCTCTAAGGGCAGCACCGCCGATAGCAGCCCTGCGGGTTGCAAGAGTAACGGCGGTTGCAGCACAGGTGGCTGTAACCGGCTAAACGTGTTTGATTGGCTGAGCGATATGGACCTGCCAACAGCGTTTGAAGAATTCGATATAGTAGAAGTGCGGTTTAAAGGTGGCCGTAAAGACTTTTTCAGAAACCCGAATAAAGTGGAGCTTATTACCGGCGACCCGGTGGTGGTGGATGTACCGAATGGGCACCATATTGGCCATGTGTCGCTGA
This sequence comes from Pontibacter qinzhouensis, assembly GCF_008017455.1. Lineage (GTDB taxonomy): Bacteria > Bacteroidota > Bacteroidia > Cytophagales > Hymenobacteraceae > Pontibacter > Pontibacter qinzhouensis. The sequence goes on from NZ_VRTY01000188.1 coordinate 2,347, forward strand.
AAGGCGAGCTGGTGCGCCTGCAGATGCTCAAGAAAAAAGTCGATAACAACGAAGAGATCAGGAGCATTTACCGTGTGGCCAACGAGCGCGACATGGAGAAGTTTAACGAAGTGCGCGACCAGGAAGGAACGACCATGTACCGGGCCCGCGAAATTATTCAGGACCTGCGCCTGAAGATGAAGCTCTCGGATGTGGAGTACCAGGCCGATAAGTCGAAAGCTACTTTTTATTACTCAGCCGATGACCGCGTCGACTTCCGCGACCTGATAAAGAAGCTTGCAGAGGAGTTTAAGATCCGGATTGAGATGCGCCAGATCAGCTTGCGCCACGAGGCCGGCCGCCTGGGTGGCATTGGCTCCTGTGGCCGCGAGCTTTGCTGCTCTACCTGGCTCACCGACTTTAAAAGCGTATCTACCACGGCGGCCCGTTACCAGAACCTCTCGCTCAACCCGAGCAAGTTATCAGGGCAGTGTGGCCGCCTGAAGTGCTGCCTCAACTACGAGCTTGAAACCTATATGGAGGCTCTGAAAGATATACCGACTGTAGCCCGGCCTTTGCAAACAAAACAAGGCGACGCCATTCTGCAGAAAACAGACATCTTTAAAAAAATGATGTGGTTTGGATTCAGAGGCGACAACAACTGGTACCCTGTGCCGGCCGCGCGCGTGCAGGAAATTCAGGAATTGAACGCAAAAGGAACCGTTGTGGAGTTCCTGCTACAGGAAGCACCGCCCGAACCTAAGCAAAACGAATTTGTGACGCAGGTAGAAGGCAGCC
>NZ_VRTY01000189.1 GCF_008017455.1 Pontibacter qinzhouensis
AGAAGAAGCGGGCCGGCTATACTGCGGTATGGCCGGCGAGAACGCAGAGAAGGGCGCATGGGGAATGCCTAGGCTCTCAGAGGCGATGAAGGACGCGACAAGCTGCGAAAAGCCGCGGGGATCGGCACATACGATGCGATCCGCGGATGTCCGAATGGGGCAACCCACCATGTTGAAGACATGGTACACCGCAAGGTGGGCGAACCCGGGGAACTGAAACATCTAAGTACCCGGAGGAAGAGAAAATAACTAATGATTCCGCAAGTAGTGGCGAGCGAACGCGGAAGAGCCCAAACCATGCCTGTCACGGCAGGCATGGGGTTGTAGGACCACGTGGTGGGACCGGAAAACGAAGCATGACACTCTGGGAAGGGTGACCGTAGAGGGTGAGAGTCCCGTTTGCGTAAGTTTTTCGGCCCTAGTGGGATCCTGAGTAGGGCGGGACCGGAGAAATCCCGCCTGAATCCGCCGGCACCATCCGGCAAGGCTAAATACTCCTGAGAGACCGATAGTGAACCAGTACCGTGAGGGAAAGGTGAAAAGTACCCTGAATAAGGGGGTGAAAGAGAACCTGAAACCATGCGCCTACAAGCGGTCGGAGCCCTTTTGTGGGGTGACGGCGTGCCTTTTGCATAATGAGCCTACGAGTTACTCCTCCCTGGCGAGGTTAAGCGTCTCAAGACGCGGAGCCGCAGCGAAAGCGAGTCTGAACAGGGCGCAGAGTCAGGGGGGGTAGACGCGAAACTTTGTGATCTACCCATGGGCAGGATGAAGCTGTGGTAACACACAGTGGAGGTCCGAACCAGTTTACGTTGAAAAGTATTTGGATGACCTGTGGGTAGGGGTGAAAGGCCAATCAAACTGAGAAATAGCTCGTACTCCCCGAAATGCCTTTAGGGGCAGCGTCGCGGTCGAGTCATCTGGAGGTAGAGCTACCGATAGGACTAGGGGGAGTCACATCCTACCGAATCCTGACGAACTCCGAATGCCAGTTGATATACGCGGCAGTGAGGCCTGGGGTGCTAAGGTCCCGGGCCGAGAGGGAAAGAACCCAGACCGCCAGCTAAGGTCCCAAAGTCCACGCTAAGTTGAACAAAGGGGGTCCACTTGCTCAGACAGCCAGGAGGTTGGCTTGGAAGCAGCCATTCCTTTAAAGAGTGCGTAACAGCTCACTGGTCGAGCGAGAGGGCATCGATAATAATCGGGCATCAAGCATGGCACCGAAGCTGCGGATTATAATTTATTATAGTGGTAGGGGAGCATTCCAGGTGCGGCGAAGGTGTGCCGGCAAGGCATGCTGGAGCGCCTGGAAAAGCAAATGTAGGCATAAGTAACGATAATGCGGGCGAGAAACCCGCACACCGAAAGACCAAGGTTTCCTGATCAACGCTAATCGGATCAGGGTTAGTCGGGTCCTAAGGCCGATGCGAAGGCTAAGGTCGATGGACAGCTGGTTAATATTCCAGCACCGGCTGTGCATAGCGATGCGGTGACGGAGAAGTGAAAGGACCGCGCACTGACGGAATAGTGCGTTGAAGGGCGTAGGTATAGGCCGGGTAGTCAAGTACGCCGGGCCTGCTGAAACCCGATAGTACCCCGCGGCCTCGGCCAAGGGGATAGCGTCCCTAATCAGGCTCCCTAGAAAACCCGCTAAGCGCCTAAATGCATAGCCGCCCGTACCGCAAACCGACACAGGTGGTCGAGGAGAGAATCCTAAGGTGCTCGAGTGAATCACGGCCAAGGAACTCGGCAAAATGACCCTGTAACTTCGGGAGAAGGGGTGCTTCCTCCAGCGATGGAGAAGCCGCAGTGAAGAGGCCCAGGCGACTGTTTAACAAAAACACATGGCTTTGCGAAATCGAGAGATGAAGTATAAGGCCTGACACCTGCCCGGTGCCGGAAGGTTAAGAGGGGATGTTAGTGCGCAAGCGCGAGGCATTGAATCGAAGCCCCGGTAAACGGCGGCCGTAACTATAACGGTCCTAAGGTAGCGAAATTCCTTGTCGGGTAAGTTCCGACCTGCACGAATGGTGTAACGATCTGGGCGCTGTCTCAGCCGTGAGCTCGGTGAAATTGTAGTCTCGGTGAAGATGCCGAGTACCCGCAACGGGACGGAAAGACCCCATGAACCTTTACTATAGCTTAGCATTGACGCTGGGTAACTCATGTGTAGGATAGGCCGGAGGCTATGAGGCGGCGTCGCCAGGCGTCGCGGAGCCATCCTTGAAATACGGCCCTTGAGTTGCTTGGCGCCTAACCTCTTACTAAGGGGGACATTGCTTGGTGGGTAGTTTGACTGGGGTGGTCGCCTCCAAAACAATAACGGAGGCTTTCAAAGGTACCCTCAGCACGCTTGGTAACCGTGCGCAGAGCGCAATAGCACAAGGGTGCTTGACTGTGAGGCCCACAAGCCGAGCAGGGCCGAAAGGCGGATATAGTGATCCGGTGGTTCCGCATGGAAGGGCCATCGCTCAAAGGATAAAAGGTACTCTGGGGATAACAGGCTGATCTCCCCCAAGAGCTCATATCGACGGGGAGGTTTGGCACCTCGATGTCGGCTCGTCACGTCCTGGGGCTGGAGAAGGTCCCAAGGGTTCGGCTGTTCGCCGATTAAAGTGGCACGCGAGCTGGGTTCAGAACGTCGTGAGACAGTTCGGTCCCTATCTGTTGTGGGCGTCGGAGATTTGAGGGGTTCTGACCTTAGTACGAGAGGACCGGGTTGGACGAGCCACTGGTGGACCTGTTGTATCGCCAGATGCAGCGCAGGGTAGCTACGCTCGGACGGGATAAGCGCTGAAAGCATCTAAGTGCGAAACCCGCCCCAAGATGAGATCTCCCTTGAGGGCCGTCAGAGACGATGACGTCGATAGGTGGCAGGTGTAAAGGCAGAGATGCCATAGCCGAGCCATACTAATTGCCCGAGCGCGCTC
>NZ_VRTY01000019.1 GCF_008017455.1 Pontibacter qinzhouensis
TCTTACATGCTGCTACCGGGTGGCACCGGAGAGGCCACGCTTTCGGGCACCAACAACCAGCTGCTGAAAACGGTAAAGCAAGGTACGGTGCTGCTACGGGCAACAATAGCCGAAGACTTCCGGTTTCGGCAAGCCTACCGCGACATCATCGTCACGATCGTGAAAGGAACCCAAACAATTTCTTTTGCTGCCATTCCGGATAAAACCTTTGGCGTGGCTCCTTTCGATGTTGCTGCTACAGGAGGCGGATCTGGCAATGCAGTGGTTTTAGAGGTGAAATCTGGTCCGGCAACTATGGTTGGTAATAAGGTAACGGTAACGGGTGCTGGTACTGTTACTATTCGGGCTACCCAGGCAGGTAATACCAATTTCGAGGCAGCACCTGCTGTAGAGCAGAGCTTCCTAGTTAAAAAGATAGTGCCGGTTATAACTTTCGGCAACATGTTAAAAACCTATGGCGACAATGCCTTTAACCTGGCTGCAACAGCAGATGTAGCCGGAACCATTACCTACAGTGTTGTAGCAGGAGGTACCGGTGAGGTTGCCTTGTCGGGGAGTGGGAGCAGGACTGTTACGATAAAAAAAGCGGGTACAGTGAAGCTACGCGCCACTATGGCCGAACAGGCGAATTTCGGTGCAGCCACCAAAGAGGCGGAGCTTGTAATCAGCAAGGCCTCTGCTACTATTACCCTGGGCAACCTGAGTCAAACCTATACAGGCCAAGCCCGACCGGTTACAGCTACTACCACACCAGCGAACCTGAGCACAAGCATCACCTACAATAGGAACGCCGCAGCACCCGTAAATGCCGGCACTTATACGGTAGCGGCCACCATTTCTGACCCGAACTATACGGGAGAGGCGATCGGAGAACTTTTGGTGAGCCAAGCATCGCAACAGATAACTTTTCCGGCTCTGGCAGACAAAACCTACGGCGATGCTGCTCTTGATCTGAATGCCACCAGCACCGGATCCGACTTGCCTATAAACTATGCCGTTGTGTCTGGGCCAGCCACTGTGGCAGGAAGTAAGCTAACTCTAACAGGAGCCGGAGAAGTAAGAGTGCGCGCCACTAAACCCGGAAATGTTAACTACACGGCAGCTCCGGCAGTAGAACGTAGCTTCCGAGTGGCCAAAAAAGAACTTACTGTGAAGGCGGCAGATAAGCAGCGTGTATACGGCGAAACTAATCCCGGCTTAACACTTACTTACAGCGGTTTTATAAACGGTGACTCTGAGGCAGCACTGGCTAAGGCTCCTGTGGCTACCACCACTGCCACCACCACAAGTGCTGTGGGTACTTACCCGATTGTAGTAGCAGGAGGGGAAGACGAAAACTACACATTCAGGTATGAGGCAGGTACCTTTACCATTGGCAAGGCCACCGCTGTTATTGCACTCTCGGAGTTGGAGCAGCTGTATAACGGTGAAGCGAAGCAGGTACTTTACGCCACCACGCCATCAGGTTTGCCTGTGGCCGTAACCTATAATGGCTCCACGGCGGCACCTATGGCAGTTGGCGAGTATACAGTGCGTGCCGTTATAGAAAACGAAAACTACACAGGCGAAGTAACAGCTACTCTCCGGATATTGGGCCCAACAGCAGCAGGCACCGCAGTTGCCTCTAACTCCGAAATAAGGCTGTATCCGAACCCGACCAGTATTGGCCACATCAGGATAACCGGGGTGGAGCAGCAGCAAACTATACAGGTGCAGGTGCTAGATGTTACCGGCCGAAATGTGTGGCAAGGGCAACTACGAGCTGATGTTTCCGGTGAGCTGGAACTACACCTGAATCCTGACCTGAAGCCGGGGCAGTACACTTTACAACTTACGACTACCCGCAACTTCAGAAAAGTCCTGAAGCTGGTGAAGCAGTAGGAGCGGGCTTTATTTGGCATAATAAAAACCAATTATTCAAATGAAAATGGCCTTCCGGAAACTCTAAAAAGATGTTAGATACTAGATGTTAGATTAGAGACTTTTAATCAGTTAAAAGGTATGGGATACAAGTTTTCATACACTCATTCATTCACTCAAAATTTCTTCATCTTCAAATTTCCAAATTTCCTAATCTTCAAATCAGTAATCTAACCAATCAACCAACCAACAACCAACAATCAACAATCAAATTATTCGAATAAAAATAGCCTTCCAAAGCCAATTTAGCCAAAATGTGCCAAGGGTATTAAGTGAAGATAAAATGATCTCAGGCATGGAATATCCAAATCTGATGATTCCGGAAAGATAGTCCGCTTTGAATTGATTAACTTAGGGGCTAATTTTTTTGCTGATGATTCAACCAAACACACCACTGGCCGAGCGCATGCGCCCACACTCATTAGACCAATATGCTGGGCAGCAGCACCTGGTGGGGCCAAACGGTATTTTAAGGCGATACATAGAAGGTGGCGTTATTCCTTCCATGATTTTGTGGGGACCTCCGGGCGTAGGCAAAACCACACTGGCCAACATAATTGCGAACCAGATGAAATTGCCTTTCGTGGCTCTCAGCGCCATTAACTCCGGCGTAAAAGACATCCGGGAGGTAATTGAACAGGCCCGCAAACGGCACGGTACCGTATTGTTTATAGACGAGATTCACCGGTTTAATAAATCGCAGCAGGATGCCTTGCTGGGTGCTGTAGAAAAAGGAACCGTAACGCTGGTAGGAGCCACCACCGAAAATCCTTCGTTCGAGGTAATTTCAGCGCTTTTGTCGCGCTGCCAGGTGTACATACTCAAGCACCTGACGAAAGACGAACTGATAGCGCTCGTAAACAAAGCCCTAACTGAAGACGAATGGCTCCGGAACCTGAACGTAACCGTGCAGGACTATGAGGCGCTACTTACCATTTCAGGAGGCGATGCCCGCAAACTGCTCAACCTGCTGGAGATTGTGGCCGAAGGTGTAAAAGGCGAGCAGGTAATCGTAACGAACGACATGGTGCAGCAGGTGGCCCAGCAGAACATCGTGATGTACGACAAGTCTGGTGAGATGCATTACGACCTGGTATCTGCTTTTATAAAATCCATCAGAGGCAGCGACCCCAATGCAGCCATTTACTGGCTGGCCCGCATGATAGAGGGTGGCGAAGATCCTAAGTTTATAGCTCGCAGGCTGCTTATTTCTTCATCAGAAGACATTGGGCTGGCTAACCCGAATGCGCTGCTCATGGCAACTTCCTGCTTTCAGGCCGTGCAGATGATCGGGTACCCTGAAGCAGAAATTATACTATCGCAGGCAACTGTTTACCTGGCAACATCGCCTAAGAGCAATGCCTCTTACAAAGCCATAAAACAGGCAAAGCAGCTGGTGCAGCAAACCGGCAACCTGCCCGTGCCCTTGCACCTGCGCAATGCACCTACCAAGCTTATGCAGGAAATAGGCTATGGCAGCAACTACAAATATGCCCACGACTACAGCGGCAATTTTGTGGCGCAGGAATTTATGCCCGATGGCGTTGCCAACAGAATATTGTACGACCCTGGTCAGAATGCCCGCGAGAATGACATGCGGAAACAACTTAAAACACAGTGGGGGAGTAAATACCGGTATTAAACTCCGGCCAGGTGCCTGTGCCTCTGCTCAAAATAGACCGCCAATGTAAAGGTTCGTCTATAAAAAGAGCTTGTTGGTATAATAGTAAAAAAGGTAGCTACATGAGTTGAACTATTAGGTGTAAATTTGCTTATTGTAATAAAAGAGCCCCGGTTGGCTTTTCTTAATGCTTACTAAAACCCGCTATAACAAATGTTAAATTTTCTGAAATATGTGCTGGCCACCATCCTGGGCCTGTTCATATTCTTTTTTGTAGGAATGCTGATCATGTTCGGCATAGTAGCCGCCACTGCTTCTAAAGGTGATGTGGAAATTGCTGCTAACTCGGTACTGGAACTGAAGCTCGACAGGCAGATATCGGAAAGAGACCCGAACAACCCGCTGCAGGAACTTGGCTTTTCGTTTGGCGCTTTCTCCAGCACCGATGGCCTCGACCAGATTAAGGCCGCCATTCGCAGAGCCAGCACCGACGACAACATCAATGGTATTTTCCTGAACATGGGCTTTGTAGATGCCGGCATGGGCAAGCTGGAGGAAATCCGGAACGAACTGATTGAGTTTAAGAAGTCGGGCAAGTACATTGTGTCTTATGGCGATGTAACCTCCGAAAAAGCTTTTTACCTGGCCTCAGTTGCCGACAAAATTTACCTGAACCCGATGGGCACGCTGGAGTTCAATGGCATCAGCTCCGAGGTGTTTTTCTTTAAAGGCACCCTGGAGAAACTCGATATTCAGGCGCAGATCTTCAAGGTTGGCGATTTTAAGAGTGCTGTAGAGCCCTTTTTCCTTGATAAAATGAGCGAGGCCAACCGCACCCAGATGAACTCATTCCTGAACTCCATAAACGATTACCAACTGCAGAACATTGCCAAAGCCAGAGGCAAAACATACGAGGAACTCAAAAACATTTCGGACAACATGCTGGTGCGCGACGCCCAGGATGCAAAACGACTTGGCCTTATTACCGATATAGGGTACTACGACGAAGCCATTACCTTTATGAAGGAGCAGGCCGGCCTGAAAGAGGATGAAAAACTGCACCTGGTAGAGCTTAAAAAGTACAAAAATGTTGAAGGTGATAAAGAGTCATCTTCTTCTAAAAACCGGATTACCGTTATTTATGCCGAAGGCGACATTGTAGACGGCAAAGGCGATGAGAATGAAATCGGTAGCCACCGTTTTGCCGATGCCATTCGCACCGCCCGCCTCGACGACCGGACCAAAGCCGTAGTGTTGCGCATCAGTTCACCGGGCGGCAGTGCCCTGGCCTCTGACGTTATATGGCGCGAGATACAGCTTACCAGAAAAGTGAAGCCTGTTATAGCCTCTATGTCTGATGTGGCTGCATCAGGAGGATATTACCTGGCCATGGGCTGCGATACAATTGTGGCCCACCCGAACACCATTACGGGCAGCATTGGGGTGTTTGGTATTGTGCCGAACATGGAAGGTTTCTTCAAAAATAAACTGGGTATAACCACCGACAGAGTAAGCACCGGCCAATACTCTGATGTGCCAACCGTTAGCCGCCCCATGACCAATTTCGAGAAAGAAGTGGTACAACGGGAGGTAAACAATATTTACGAAGTGTTTACGAGCAAAGCCGCAGAGGGCCGGAACATGACGCAGGATCAGCTCAAGCAGTTTGCCTCGGGCCGGGTTTGGTCTGGTATAGAAGCTAAGGAACGCAAGCTGGTAGATGTGCATGGTGGCCTTGAAACAGCCATTGAAATTGCCGCAGCAAAAGCAGGTATTTCCGATGATTATCGCCTACGGGAGCTGCCACGTGCTAAATCGTTGTTCGAAGGTTTGCTGGGCGATATGGGTTCGCAGGTAAAAGAACGTGCCGTTAAAGCAGAACTTGGCGAAATGTACCCCATGTATAAGCTTTATAAAAAAGTGGAAAACATGCAGGGTATGCAGGCCCGGATGCCGTTCGAACTGTCAATACAGTAACGAGCTTTCCCTTAAAAGCAGAAGCCGCTTTCAGGATCATGATTCTGAAAGCGGCTTTTTTATTTTGTATTTTGAATGAGTGACAAATAGTTTTGAATGAGTGATTAAGTGAATTTATTAATTTTGGTCTAGAAAGAAGCTCTTACAGGCACACTTTAGACCCTTCTCCGAAAACTGATGGAATACCTTTTGAAGGCTGTTTTCATTAGAATAATCTGTTTAAAGAGGGTAGCTGCTACAGCCAGCGCACGATAATTCTATTTAATTACAATGACTGATTGAATGATTGAGTTAAAAATAATACTTTGATAACCAGTGAGTAGTAAATTGATTTATTTCAAAATAATTATGTCAGCTTACTTGTCTATTATTCACTCATCCATTCAATCAAAATTTTAAAATCTACTCATCCACTTATTCAAAATTCAAAACTACAACATGCAGCAACTACAGCAAACCGCCTCATTTATAAACCAGCAGACCAACAGTTTTTCTCCTGAATTCGGTATCATACTGGGCACCGGGCTTGGCGCACTGGTAAAGGAGATAGAGGTGCAATTCAGCTTATCGTACGCCGACATTCCTAACTTCCCGGTTTCGACGGTGGAAAGCCACTCGGGCAGACTGATCTTCGGCTTGCTGGCAGGCAGGAAGGTAGTGGTAATGCAGGGCCGTTTTCATTACTACGAAGGGTATACCATGAACCAGGTAGTGTTTCCGGTGCGTGTCATGAAGCTGCTGGGGGTGCAGAGGCTGTTTGTGTCTAATGCCGCTGGTGGTTTAAACCCCCAGTTCGAAACCAGCGACCTGATGGTGATTACCGACCACATAAACCTGCAGCCAAGCAACCCGCTGGTAGGCAAAAACCTGGATGAACTTGGGGTGCGCTTCCCGGATATGAGCGAAGTGTACGATGAGAAAATGATCAGACAGGCGATGGTAATCGCCGAAGACGCTGATTTTGATCTGCAGGAAGGTGTGTATGTGAGCGTGCCTGGCCCGATGCTGGAAACAAAAGCAGAATACCGTTACCTATCGTTAATAGGCGCAGATGCTGTGGGTATGTCTACTGTGCCGGAAGTAATTGCTGCCCGCCACATGAACATGCCTGTTTTTGCGGTATCTGTTATAACGGATATGTGTACCCCCGACAGGCTTAAAAAAGTAGTGCTGGCCGATATTCTCGAAGCCGCCGCCAAAGCAGAACCACACATGACTATGCTGATCCGGGAACTAATCAGGCTGCAGTAGTACCAGTTGCCGTTGCTATTTAATTATAACCATTTTCCGGTCGTAAACCAGGTTGGTAAATATGCCTATTCCACCCTCTACTGTAGATTTAATGCGCGAAGGCTGAGCAAAAGGGTTGCCATTGGCATTTTTGGCATCGGAGGTGGAGGTGAGAAAGTCGTAATACTTTTGCTCGATGTGGTAGAGTGAGATGATGAGCGTATCGTTTTTTCTGTAGTTATAGCCACTCCCAATGCTGACACGCTGGCCATTTGTCAGGTTATCGTTTACAAAAAAATCGCGGGCAGAGGCTTTTTCTACACTGTCGCGGTGCACTACGTAGCGGTAAAAGTTTGCTTTGTCAGGATCATCCTGAAAAGAGGTCAGTAGCAGGGCTTCTTCCTTTTCGTTGAAGCGCCACTCAATCGTATCGATGGGTACGCGAGGCAGGATGGTGGTGGTGGCCGTAACTTTACGGCCCTGGTTATCGCTTACATCGAGGGTATACATATCGCCGGGTTGCCCGGTCATTATCTCATCGGAACGGTGCGTGTAATATTTGTTGTACACCGGGTCGGCATGTGGCTGGTAACGTAAGGCAATACGGCGGCCTTTGTAGGTAATAAACGCTTTAGCATCAGGCACAAGCGGCACCTCTGGCTCATCGAAATAGCTGGAACTCTCGAGCACCGTAATGCGGAGTGGCCTGCCATACTCCAGGTACCCTTCTACCACCAGCACAGGCTTATGTGGTGGCAACACCACATCAATGTCTTTCTGCAGGTTACAGCCAGCAAGTAGCGGCAGAAGCAGGAGGAGGTACAGGGTGTTTGGCAGCTTCATCAGAATTTAAAGTTATAGGTAACAGATGGAATAACCGGAAACAGCGATACTTGCTTGGCCTTAAAAGCGATGGGCGTTTTTTCTGTTTCATGGTTAATCTGGTCGAAATACACAAAATAGGGGTTGCGCCTGTTGTAAGCGTTATAGATGCTGAAGGTTAGATCAGACTCACCGCGTTTTGGTTTCATCTTAAGTACCAGGCCTAGGTCGAGGCGGTGGTAAGCCGCCAACCTGAAACTGTTACGATCGGAATAGATAGGTACAATGGAGGCTGTGCGGCCTTCTATGTCTTGCATGGCAAAGCGGGCAACCGGAAGCGAGTAGGCATTGCCGGTGCCGTATACAAAGGCCCCGGTCAGGCTAATGCGTTTGTTGAGCTTGTGCAGCAACACCACACTTATATCGTGGCGGCGGTCGTAGCGGTTTGGGAACCGGCGACCATCGTTTATATCTGCAAACTGGCGGTAGGTCCAGGAGAGGGTATACCCGATCCAGCCGGTGGTTCTACCTTGTATCTTCTCCAGGTAGAGTTCGTTGCCGTAACTTTCGCCTTTGCCGAACAGAAACTCATTTTCCAGGCTATCGTTTACGAACAGGTTGGCGCCGTCGCGGAAGTCGATCTGGTTGTGCATCCATTTGTAATACACTTCGTTGGTGAGCAGGTATTTACCTTTGCCGAGTAGTTTGCTTGCCCCAAATGCCACCTGCTGCGAGCGCTGCGGCTTTACGTTCGGCGACGAAGGATACCAGACATCCGTTGGCAACGAGGCACCTGAGTTAGCCACCAGGTGGATGTACTGCATCATGCTGGCAAAGCTTCCTTTCAGCACCAGTGTTTCGGTGAGGTTATATTTGGCGGAGGCACGTGGCTCTACTCCGAAATAATTTTTGCCGCTGTTGCTGAAGCCCGAGAAACGCAAGCCATAGTTCAGTGTCAGGAGCGGGTTTACCTCATAATCATCTGAGACATAAGCGCCAAATTCTATTGCCCCGAAACTGTTGCCTGTCGCCACCGAAAACCTATCGTCGTCACCGTCGAAGTTCAGGCGGCCAATCGTGAAGCTGTGGTTAGTAGCCACGGCACCAATTTTTAGATGATGCTTTTCATTCAGGATCAGGTTGAAATCGGTTTTGAGCGTAAAGTCCTGAATATCTGATCGGAGCCTGAGCGAGAAAACATCTATCTGGTTGGCAATGGTATATTGGTAGCTGCTGGTAGAAACGGTAGTATTTACAAAAGCTCTGGCATTAAAGCTGTGGCGCCAGCCCAGCGAAGCCATGGTGTTGCCCCAATCAAAGCCAACCTTAAAACTTGCATCGCTGAATTTAAAGAAATCTCTGCCATAGTAACTGCTGAAGGTTAGCTCATCTTTACGGGAGAGTTTGTAGTTAAACTTGCCGTTTAGGTCGTAAAAATAATAATCGGGGATGGGGCTATAGTCGGCGCTGCCTTCGTTGGCTTTGTTGAGCATGCGCGTAAACACATCGGAGTAGGTGCGGCGGCCAGAAATTATAAACGAAGCCTTGTCTTTTACCAGCGGCCCCTCCAGCGTCAGGCGGGAGGAGATAACACCTAACCCACCTGTTACCCTATAGTTATCGGGGTTTCCTTTATTCAGTTCCACATCTACCACCGACGACAGCCTGCCTCCGAACTGGGCCGGAAATCCGCCTTTATAGAGCTCCACACTTCGCACCGCATCCGGGTTAAACACACTGAAAAAGCCGAAAAGGTGCGAAGGGTTATAAATAACCGCATCGTCGAGGAGCACCAGGTTCTGGTCGGGGCCGCCGCCGCGCACATACAAGCCGGAGGCACCCTCGCCACCCGACTGCACCCCCGGTTTCAGTTGCAGCGTTTTCAGGAGGTCTACTTCCCCGAAAAGCGCCGGCAGCAGCTTGGCTTCTGTGGAGGTGAGTTGCTCAACACTCATTTGGTTTGTGTTGAGTTTCTGGCGCAGCGTGTTAGCCTCCACTACCACCTCCTGCAACATATTGCCGCCATCTTCGAGCCTGAAATCAAGCTCTTGGTTTGTTCTACCGACAGTGAGCGGTTGCGTGATGGTTTCGTAACCGATAAATGAGACCTGCAGGGTGTAAGTTCCGGCTGGTAACTCCAGCCGGTACATGCCTTTTGCATCAGTAATGGTGCCGATACCCAGTTGGGGCACACCCACTGTTGCGCCTGGCAATGGCTGCCTATCTGTGGCAGAGCGTACCTGTCCGGTAATTGTTGCATTCACCACCTGTGCCTGCGCCAAAGGAGCCTTAACGAGTAGCAGCAGCAGAAAGAGAGAAAGCAGGTAAGACGGCAGGTGCATGTGGCGTGTATGGTAGTCGGAGTGTAAAGGATAAACTAAAAGAAAAGGTTTCTGAGAGGTTAATTGGGCCCAACTGAAATGGCATTTCCCATTTCCTTTATGCTATATCCGTTAATGGAAAAAATTGAGAAAGCTTTCTTCATTCAAAATTTTATTATCTCTAAGTTGAAATCAACAAAAAGCAACTAACAACCAACAATTAAATCAACCAGCAATTATTCAAATAAAAATTGCCTTCAGAAGCATTTTCGTGTTTTTGATGCCAAGGGTCACTAAATCAAGTCTTATAAAGTTAATAATTATTGACGAAGTAACACTTTGAACAAGCCTTTGTTTGTAAGCTCCAGTTAATTTTAAGCCTGATAATCAGTAAAAAAGCCACACTGTTTGTAGATGTGGCTTTTTTACTGATTTTGCGGATAAGCTAATGCTTGTAAGTTTTTTTTACAGGTTCAGCCACGCTCGCAGCAACTCAAGTTGTTCGGCAGTAGGGGCAGCCGAAGGTTCGAGGCGGTGCATCACGGAGCTGTTAACGGCGGTTACTTTTCCTTTCAGCTTCTTCTTTTTAAGTTTGCCGGCTTTGTTGGGGCGAGCCACTGTAAACTCAATTTTGCTACCGGGTGCTGCATTTTGCAGTTCGTAACCTATGAGGTCGCGTATGGTTTCTGGCGTAATTTCTTTGCCATTCATGGCGAGTAGCTGGTCTCCGGGTTTAAAGCCGATTTTCTTTCCAAAAGCATCCATCTCGCCTGTTTCTGCTACTATAATGCGGCCGGTCTCCTGGTCTAGGCCAGGCACGAAGCCACCGTAGGAGTTCACTGTTTGGGTGCCATCGGGGTCGTAGGTTACACCTACTTTGGCAAATGTCTCCTGCAGTGGCAGTGGCTCCGGGCCTTCTACATAGCGCGCAAAAAACTCCCTGATCTCCGGAAACGTCAGCTCTGTGATTTTATCGAACAGCTCCTCATCCTGAAAAGGCTTGTCTTTGCCGTAGGTTTTGGCCAGGTCGAGCATGAGGTTGCGCAGCCCGTACTGCCCCTCCGACAGCTCCCGCAGCCGCACATCCAGCACCAACCCGATAAGGGCACCTTTCTGGTACACGTTCGGGTACTGGTTTTCATGCTCCTCCAGCACGCGTGCGCTCATTTCAGTAAAGGGCAGAGTGTCGTTGTAGTAGTTGCGGGCCGTAAAAATGTATTCGCGCACTTTGTCCATGTATTCTTCAACAGAAATAAGTTTCTCATACACCTGCACATGTGAGGCAAAATACTCCGTTACCCCCTCATACAGCCACAAGTGCTTCGACATTTTAGGTTCTATATAATCGAAGTTCCCGATTTCTTCGGAGTGGATGGAGAGCGGCGTCACGATATGGAAAAACTCATGTGCCGCCACATCGCGTACCGTGGAACTGAATTGGGCCTCGGGCATTTCGGGCAGAAAATATACCGAAGAGTAAGAATGCTCGAGCGCACCATAAGAGCCAGATTTACCTACTTTCTCCGGCACATAAATTAGAAAGGCGTATTTGTCAACGGGCAGGGTGCCGCCAAGGTAGCTTCGCTGAGCCTCCAGAATATCCTGCACATTGGCTGCCACCGGTCCCGAGGTTACTTTACCCGACGGGCTGTAAACCGATACCAGCACTTCAGTTTTGCCGAGGCGCAGTACCGTAGTGTCAGGTACGTTGTACATCAGGGGGTTATCGGCCAGGTCCATGTAGTTGTCCAGCTGAAACTTGTCGGAAGTGGCGGTGGTAGACACAGCTTGAAGTGGAGTGGAGCCGTAGAAGCCGGCTGGTTTTGTTATGTTCAGCTCATAAGGCACCTGCTTCATGTTATCGAAGTAGCCGATAAAGCCGAAGGTGTTGAGCAGGAAGTTCTTGTTCTCTTCTATGTTTGTGCCGGCCGGTTCAAAAATGATGTCTTCCTTTTTTGGCGTATCAAAGGTGTCGTCTACCCAATAAGTTACTTTATGCAGGGCGGTGGCATTGTTGATTTTCCAGCGGTTGTTGTCCAGCTTTTCCGTTTTCAGCTGGTTTCCGCTTTTATCATACGCCTTAAACTCGTTAATAAACTTTCCGAAGTCAGAAATAGAGTATGTGCCCGGCACTATCTTCGGCATATTATACACAATTTCCTGTTGCTTAATGGCAGGCGCCAGCATCGTAACCATAACGCGGTCGTTCTGTACCTTGGTCAGGTCGAGGGTAAAGGTATAGCGGTCAGGTTGTTGAGCAAAGGCAGCCAGTTGCAGGCACAGGCTCAGCCCCAGGAGTAAAAATGTTCTGCGAAGCGTCATGCGTAGGTTTTTTGGTTTCAGATATTTAGCTAACGGAAAGGCGGGCTTTTTGGGTATGTTTTGGTGAAGAGGTGGTGATAGCGCCAATTTTGGGTTGTGGCTTCTAAGGTGCTGAGATTAATTTTTCAGCCTTCTTGTTCTTTGTAAATTTTGGGTTAACCCTTGACATGAAAATGACTTTTTTGCTTTGGAAGGGCTTTTTTATTTGAATAATTGATGTTTAGTACAGTCAATAAAGGAGGCTATTTATAGATTTGTTTTGCTTGTCTCACCAGTACATATAAACTGCGATACAACTTATCGGAATCTGTAACAACTTTTATACAAATCATGAAAATTCGTGTGTCATGAATCGTGTTATTTGTGTCGTATTTTTCGAGGCGATGCAATTTCGGACTCCGATACATGAAGACGCAGGCTATAACTTGCGCAAATAATTCGGAAGTGATGTGTTATTTGTTCTTTCCTGAGGCTACGGCCGTACAATAATTTTTTGCAAATTATGGCCGAGAGCATCAGCATTCTAATACCAACTTACAACGAAGCGGGGGGCATTGTGAGGCTCCTCCAGTACCTGCAGCAGCATGCGCCTGCCGCCGAGTTTCTGGTGGTTGATGGTGGCAGCACCGACAATACCCAGGCTCTGGCCAAAGCTGCCGGCGCAAAGGTGCTGACATCGCCTAAAAAAGGCAGAGCGGCTCAGATGAATGCAGGAGCAAGAGCCGCTGCCGGAGAACTGCTCTATTTTCTGCACGCCGACACATTTCCGCCAGCCCATTTCGTGAGCCTTATCTCTGAGAGTCTGGCTGCTGGTTACGGAGCAGGTTGCTTCAGGCTTCGGTTCGACATGGACCATTGGTTTCTGAAGGCCAATGCTTTTTTTACACGCTTTAATGTAGATCGGTTTCGGTTTGGCGACCAGAGCCTGTTTATCCGTAAAGAGCTGTTTGAGCAGGCAGGCGGTTTCCGCGAAGATCTGATGGTGATGGAAGACCAGGAAATTATTGGCCGCATCAGGCAGGTAAGCCGGTTTAAGTTGTTGCCTGCTGCCGTTACTACCTCTGCCCAGAAGTACCGGGAAAATGGCGTTTACAGGTTGCAGAGCATCTTCTTTGTAATTTACACGCTCTACTACCTGAAGGTGCCACAGCAAAAGCTACGCAGCATCTATAACCGCCTCATCAGAAAATCGAAACTTTAGGTTTAGACCTTAAACTGTGGGAACTTTGCCAGGTCGCTGGCTATGTCGATGTCGGAGAGGGTGGGGAGGAGGAAGGCTGTTTTGCCAAGCGCTTGCAAGGTTTGCTGTGTCTGCTGCAGTACCTGGTCGGTGCTCCAGGTTCGGTTCAGGAAAAGTTCCGATAATGGCTCGGAAGTGCCAATCAGGTAGTAGCCTCCGTCTGTGGCAGGACCAATTACCACAGGGTGCTGTCTTAGCTGCTCAAAGGCCGTGTGCAGGTGCGCTGGCGCCAGTTCCGGGCAGTCGGAGCCAATGAGCACTACCTGTTTATACCCGGCTTCAAAAGCAGCTACAAAGGCGGCGTGCATGCGCTCGCCGAGGTCCTGGCCTTTTTGAGTAAAGGTGTGGTATGGCTGTTTGGTATGGTTGGCTGCAGGTTTTGGTAGTTCGGCATAATAAACGGCTTTGTCGGCTGTGGGCACCTGCTCCGCTACCTGCAAGGTGTGTAGCAGCAGTTGCTTGTAAACTGCCAGTGCCTTTTCATCGCCCAGATCTTTAGCAAGTCGCGTTTTGACCTTCCCTTTCTCAGGATTTCTGGCAAAAATAATCAAAAGGTTTTCGTTCATATAAACAACATAAAAGGCCGGACCCTTGGCAAAAAACAGCTTACAATTCTTCTGAAGGCCATTTTGATTTGAATAATTGGATAACTCAATAGTGTTTGCTAACCTTTGATTAGTGGAAGGAGACGGCAACTACTGTTTTCAACTCCAGATGACACCTTATATTTTCTCAGAACACATGGCTTTAACCAATACACACAGCACTAGATAACTTGGAAATGGATTGTTTTTTCAAAAAACTAAACAAGCGCACCCTGGCAACTCGACCCTGCACCGGCCGTGCAGCCGTAGCAGTGCTGGCCGAGCACGATGTCGCGGTTACGGAGCAGTTCGGCGTTATAATCCTGAATGTGCTGAGGCAGGTGCATTTTCAGGGGGAGCTGGAGCATCTGGTTAAAGTCGCAGTCGTAGAGCCTGCCATCCCAGCCTACCGATAAGGTGTTGCGGCACATTACGTGGCGGGCAGCAGCCGGATTAAAAGCATTGGCCAGCTTGTGCATGTATTCTTCGTATTTCTCGCTTAGCAGCAGGTAGTCCAGAAACCGGCTTATCGGGAGGTTGGTGATCGTGAACAGTTTATTGAACTCCAGGCCGAAATGCTCCCACAGCTGCTGTTTATAGTCCTGCTCCAGCTTCTGCTGGTCGGGTGCTATGGCTGCTCCCCCTGGGTTGTAGACCAGGTTTAGCTGCAGCCCGGTTCCGTCTTTGCCATAGCCAATTGCGTTCAGACGCTTAATGGCTTCTATCGAGGCCGAAAAAACGCCGTTACCGCGTTGTTTATCGGTGTTGGCCATGGTGTAGCAAGGTAACGATGCGATTACCTGTACCCGGTGCTCCTTAAAAAAGGTGGGGTAGCTGTCGTATTTTTTATTTGCAACCAGTATGGTCAGGTTACTACGAACAATAATCTCGACCTGCAGCTTTGCCAGCTCCTCTACAAACCACACAAAATCAGGGTTCATTTCTGGTGCACCGCCTGTAATGTCTACGGTTTTTATCTCCAGCGCTTTTACAGCCTCAAGGCAAGCTGCCATAGTCTGGCGCGTCATGATCTCTTTGCGGTCGGGGCCGGCATCTACGTGGCAGTGGGTGCAGGTCTGGTTGCACATGTACCCCACATTTACCTGCAGAATATCGAGGGTAACAGCCTGTAGCGGGTAAAGGCCTAATGCTTTTAGCTTAGCATCAAATTTTTCGATCTGAGAGTTACCCGATTCCAGAAACTGAACCTGCTCGGTAGCTTTTGCAAGGTAGCTTCCTCGAGCTTGAAGTGTTTTGATCATAAATAGTAAATGCTTGGTGCTGCAGATGTACCTACATGCCTGTACGTTTGTTTCCGGAAAGAGGTGCCGCAGCATCAGGAGCCTGTCCGGTAGCCTTAACCCTTGGCGAAAAATAACCGCAGAACCTTTGGAAGGCTGTTTTTATTTGAATAATTGGTAGCTGGTTACGCATTGGTTCTGTATAGAATTGTAAATTGGGAGGATTCGGGAACTTGAAGTTGAAGGAATGTTAGTTTTAAATGGGCAACTGAAATTTTAACTCGTCACTAATCACAATTTTTAACATGCAGCCTACCCTGGCAATCTGGTGGTGTAGGTTATTTCGTATATTTTTAAACAGCAACCTGTCTGTTGTTGTTTAACTGTTTGTAGCTCCTCTTATTTATTTAACCCCGACTATATGAACCAATGTATAAGCCTGATGCTGCTGTCTGTTTTAGCCTTGCTCTGTTGCCAGTCGCCCACTGCTGATGTGCAGCAGGTGCAGACCAAAGAGCCGGAAGCGCGGCTGACGTCAGTTTCGAATCAGCAGCAGAAAAACCCCTACTACTCCCGCACCGATACCACCAAACTGGTGTTGCCCGACTCTACCTGGCGACGTGTGCTCCCGGCAGATGTGTACCAGATAGCCCGGAAAAAAGGAACAGAGCGTGCTTTTACAGGCAAGTACTGGAACCACACCGGCCTTGGCACTTATTATTGCGGCGCTTGCGGCAACGCCTTGTTCCGCTCCGATGCCAAGTTTGCCAGCGATTGTGGCTGGCCCAGTTTTTTTGAAGTACTCCGTAAAAACGGTGTTACCTACCAGGAAGACCGTTCGCATGGTATGATTAGGGTGGAGGTGCTTTGCGGCCGCTGCGATGGGCATTTGGGGCACTTGTTCGATGATGGACCGCCGCCAACCGGCAAACGCTACTGCATGAACTCTGTTGTACTCGACTTCGAGCAGGGGCTGTAGCATCAGAAAAGATGCAGAAACAGCTACAAATCGGAGAGGCTGTTCAATGGTCATCATCTCTGAACAGCCTCTCTGGCAAAGCAGCTGAGGCAAATATAAGTGGTAACTGCGCTTTTGCATGTAAGACAGAAAGTTGCTGCAGAAGGTAAGCCTTAATAGTGCCAAAACTGCTTTTAAAAATTGCTTAATCGTATCTTTTATTTATTGGCAGGTTGTTGCAAATCAGCAGGAAATTTTATAGAATTGAGCAAATCACTTCAGTGCTGTGCACGATAAAATTGGAATTTCAACGAATGTTAGTTATAATTGTCAAAATTACATTAAATTATTGTTAATATGATTATTTTAAAAGCTGTCTGTTGTATTTAAAATACTGCTGCTAACTTTTTTTCTCTTGATACGGCAATAGTTTCAGAATTTACGTACTATACTTGTTATTTAAGTATCAGCTTTTAGTGCAATTATTACCTGAATTAGTATACAAACAACTTGTTTTTGCAAAAAATGATTTCACTAACTAAAATAAAGTAGGTTTAATGATCTAAAAAAATTTGCCAGAAATAATATATGTCAAAAATACACTTAGTTTATTGGTGTAATAACAGCTAATTGCTACTTCTGTTGAAATATTTAAAAAATGAAAAGGTAAAGCTATTTTTTAAGTTGAAAAACAAACAAAAGTTAGTTCTCTACGCTTTTGAAAGGAAAGAAGTTAGTTGAGTAAAAACTACATCTCAAATGGTAAACAGTAGCCTTTTAACAGATTTAAAAAAAACAAACCGTCATTCAAATCAACTAGGGTTATTACACGTACTTAACACCAGCATAAACAGAATACGGATGCATATTCAAATACCAATTCCCTCGTTTTTCTTTCCACTGAGGCAGCATACTCCAGGTGCCAGTTTACCTGGGTTTAACAGCTTATGCCTCCATCCAAAATTTCTAAACATTTAACTTTATTTACCTACATGCCGAAAATTGTATGAACAAAACTTTATCAAATCTCTTATCAGGTGTGGCAAGTACTACTGCAACCATTATGCTGGTGCAGTTTTCGTTGCATAACACCGCTGTTGCTGCCGATAATGACTATTTGCGTTCCCGGCATGTCATCAGCAATAACCTGAAAGTTGCCATAACGGTAACCGGAAAGGTAACAGACGAGAATGGCGGCGGTTTGCCGGGCGTATCGGTATCAGTAAAAGGAACATCTATTGGTACTGTTACTGACATTGACGGAAATTTCTCGCTGAACGTACCTGATGGCCAGGAAAGCGGCACCCTTGTTTTTACATACGTGGGTTATACGGCGCAGGAGGTTCCAATTAACAACCGGTCTAACATCAGCATTCAGCTGGCGCCAGATTCCAGAACACTAGGTGAAGTCGTAGTAATCGGTTACCAGACCATTCGTAAGGAAGACCTGACAGGCGCTGCCTCGGTTATTGCCCCTGAGGCTGCCAGACAGGTAACAGCGGCTACCGTGGCAGAATCTATTCAAGGCCTGGCACCAGGTGTTACGGTGCGAAACTCAGGCCGGCCAGGAGCAGGTGCTGCCATCGATATTCGTGGTGTGGCCAGCTTTACCAACACCAGCCCCTTGTATGTAATAGACGGTATGATTGCAGATGCCAGCCCAACCATTAACCCTAATGATATTGAGTCTATCCAGATTCTGAAAGATGCGTCGGCAGCTGCCATTTATGGTTCCAGGGCTGGTAACGGTGTAATTATTATCACGACTAAAAGAGGAGCACAAGGACCAGCCAAAATAGGTGTTTCTATTAAGCAAGGGGTGCAGCAGATACCTAAACTCTGGAATGTGATGAACTCCGAAGAGTTTGCCGCTACACAGCGTCAGCAGTTCGCAAACTCAGGCGATACCCCTCCGGGTAGCGTTTCGCTAACTCCTCCGCCAGCCACAGGCCCTAACAGCGTAAGGCACTGGACTGTAACAGATACCGACTGGCAGGACGAAACCACTCAACTCGGTACACTGTCAGACTATAATGTTACCTTATCAGGCGGAGGAGAGGCTGGTAATTATCTTATCTCGGGTTCTTATTTCACCAATGATGGTGTTGTAAAAGGGAATACTTTTGATAGGGCCAGCTTACGTATAAACACGCAAGGCAAAAAAGGCCGGTTTACCTTTGGTGAGAACCTGGTGCTGACCCACTCCTGGGAAGAGCGTCCGCTTTTGGTAAACCCGTTTTACGACATGCCGCAACTACTGCCGGTTATTCCGGTTCGGCACCCAAACATGATTACAGCCGATAACCCTGGTGGTTGGGGATTGGGCGACCAGACTTTTGCTCCTATTTATGGCTGGAACTACCTGGCCATGCGCGAACTGTTTGAGTCTACACACAAATACTCGAGAGTTGTAGGTAACGCTTACGCCGACTTCGAGATTTTTGACTGGTTGAAATACCGCTTTAACGCAGGTTTGGATGCCGGCTTCGATTTTCACCAGAACGTGCGCAGGCAGGGTAACTGGGTGTTAGCGCAGGCCTTCGAGCCAACCCACGTGTATCAGGACAGGCAGAACTTCAATACCGTACTTCTCGAACATACCCTGAACTTTGGTAAAACATTCGATCGCCATAATATTAATGGTGTTGTTGGTTATACCCAACAGTATAACAGAAGAGATAGAATGGAAGCCAGACGTAATGAATTGGTTAACTTTGGCGGCGAGTACCTGACAACCATTGGCTCCGCCATCGGCGACCAGACCTCAGAAGGTGGTATTATGGAGAACTATCGCATCTTCGGTACCTTGGGTCGATTGAACTATACTTTTGATGATAAATATTTGGTTACCCTTACCGGCCGTTATGACCAGGATTCTCGTTTTGGTACCGATAACCGTAGTAAGTTCTTCCCATCTATTGCACTGGGCTGGAGAATAAGCGAAGAAAACTTCCTGAATGCGCCATGGTTATCTGACTTAAAACTTCGTGCATCTTACGGCCAGTTAGGTATAGCTACAGTAGGATCATGGGACTACATCGGGGTAATCAATAATAACCCAAGAGTTGTATTTGGACCTAACAACGATTTTATAGGAGTAGGTGCTTACCAGGCAAGCTTGGTTAACCCTGACCTACGTTGGGAAACCAGAACATCGCAGAACATTGGTTTTGATGCTGCTTTGTTTAATAACAGAGTCATTTTAACAGCTGAGTACTACCATTCTTTATCGAAAGATGTGTTAACGCGTCTGCCAATACCATTCTATACTGGTAACTTAGAGGGAGATCCTTTTGTGAATGCTGCCTCTATCAGTAACCGGGGGGTTGAATTTTCTGCCACTTACCGTAGCCAGGAGAATCCATTTAAATGGGACGTAACAGCAAACTTTACTACCATTAAAAACAGGGTAGAAGATGTTGGTAACCTGGGTGAAGGCATAGACTACTTAATTGCAGGTAATACCCGTTCGCAGATTGGCAGAGGCATTGGTGAGTGGTACGTGCTGCAAACAGATGGTATTTTCCAGAGCGAAGAAGAAGTTCGTAACCACGTAAGTTCTGATGGTACCATCATTCAGCCTTTCTCTAAACCTGGCGATATCCGTTTTAAAGATTTAAATGATGATGGACAGGTAAACGACGGCGACCGTACATTTTCCGGCTCTCCCTGGCCTACCTTGCAAACAGGGGCTCAGTTCAATGCTTCTTACAGAGGCTTTACTTTTAACATGCAACTAATTGGCGTGTTCGGGCACACTGTTTACAACGATGTGAGAAGAATCCTCGATTCTTATGTAAACACCAACTTCCGTCGCGACATCAGCCCCTGGACACCAGAGAACACCAACACTTCTGACCCACGATTAGCCCGTAATACAGAAGAAGGTATCATATTCAATAACCAAGGGCAATCGGACCGTTGGCTTGAGAATGCTTCTTATGTTCGGATTAGAAACATTGAGTTTGGCTACAACCTGCCTGCTTCTTTCCTGAGCAGAATCCACACCAACAATGCCCGTGTATTCATCAGTGGACAAAACCTCTTGACTTTTACCAAGTACAGCGGCCTAGATCCTGATATAACTGGCGTTGGTATTCTGGAAAGAGGCTTGGATGCAGGTAGCTGGCCAGCCAGCCGAGTATATTCTGTAGGCTTAAATTTTGAGTTTTAATTATTAGTCTAAAGACGAACTTCTTTATGAAAAAGATAATAAGCTATTTTTTAGTGTTCGGAGCAATTTTATCCAGCTGTAATACTGACCTGGATATTCCGAACCCTAATCGTCCTACAACAGGACAGTTCTGGCAGACTGCAACTGATGCGCAGCAGGGCGTGAATGCTGTCTACAGTACACTACACCGTGGGCCTATTGTATTGTGGCAGTGGTTCTACTATACCGTTCGCTCCGATGAAGCGTTTAGCCGAAGCCCGGATGTTGCGATTCCCAATAACATGGACCGGTTCTTAATTACAGATTTTAACTTCGGCAGAACGAACGATGTATACGGCAATAATTACATTGGTATATTTCGTGCGAACCAGGTGCTGGCCAATGTGCCTGACATAGAAATGGACGAGACACTGAAGGCGCGCATTTTAGCAGAAGCTAAGTTCTTCAGAGGGTTCTTCTATTACAATCTGGCAAGCTTGTTCGGCAATGTTCCACTTATTGTAGAGCCATCACTTCCTACTGACCTGCCGCCCAATGCCACTAGAGCGGAAATATGGGCGCAGGCAGCCAGAGACCTGACAGAGGCAGCTGAGGCACTACCCCTCCGCTATAGTGGCAACGATGTGGGCCGGGTAACAAAAGGCGCAGCTTATGCACTATTAGCTAAGGTTTATATGCAGCAGCGCAACTGGGATGCCGCCCGTGTTCCGTTAGAATGGTTAGTAACCGGCGAAGGAAATGGTGTATATGACCTGGTACCTGACTACCGTCATAACTTTTTGGCTACTACTGAGAACAACATAGAGTCTGTGTTCGAGTGGCAGTTTGCTACGAACGAGTCTGAGTTTACCGATAACGATGTGCAGACGCCAAATCATAACTATGGTTCTCCGCTTGCCCAGTTTATTGCGCCGGCAAACGTAGGTTTCTCCGATGCCGAAATGCACCGCTGGGTAGTAGAGGAGTTTAACGAACAAACTGCGAACGGTCAAAGAGATCCGCGTGTGGCTGCATCTTTCTTCTTCGATTTTATGGATGAGAGAGGCCCTGCAAACACGATGATTTACGGAGTAACATTTACAGAGCGTTATGGTGCAAACGATAACCGGGTTTGGCTTAGAAAATTCTCAAACGATGCAGAGCCGGGTCGTGGAGCCGAAGGGTTCCGTTCTGCTAATAATTATCGCTTTATCCGATATGCCGATGTGCTGCTGATGTATGCTGAAGTGCTAAACGAACTTGGCAGAACAGCAGAAGCGTATCCGCATGTGGACCGTGTTAGACAAAGAGTTGGCTTACGTTCCTTAACGCAGGCAAGACCCGGGCTCAACCAGGCAGCATTCCGCCAGCAGATCGAGCATGAGCGTGTAACAGAACTGGCCGGCGAAGGCCACCGTTGGAATGATCTTGACCGTTGGGGTTATTTCGAATCGCAGGATAAGCTGAATATACTTATCCAAAGAGATCCGGCTTTTAACACCTTCCGGTTAGATCGTCATAGACTGCTGCCTCTGCCGCAACGCGATGTTGATATCAACCCTAATCTGGTTCAAAACCCGAATTATTCATCTTAGGTTATTACCACTAACAGGGCCCTGCATTTGTCTGAGA
This sequence comes from Pontibacter qinzhouensis, assembly GCF_008017455.1. Classification (GTDB taxonomy): domain Bacteria; phylum Bacteroidota; class Bacteroidia; order Cytophagales; family Hymenobacteraceae; genus Pontibacter; species Pontibacter qinzhouensis. Next base: position 22,022 of record NZ_VRTY01000019.1, read on the forward strand.
AGGCGAAGCAGGGCTCTGTTTTTTATGCCTAGACGGAAACGCAAATATTTAAGTGCTTAATGACTGTAACTACCAAATGTTCGTGTATTTTAGTGCTACTTTCAGTCCCGATTTCTAATGCTGCGTAAGCTCTTTTAGGCGGTGCTTTTGCCCCACCTCATAGCCATATCGCTGCTAAAACGACATTATAAACTATGAAACATACCCATACCTTCTTGCTGGCTTTCTGCTGTTTTCTGTTGTGTAGCAGTGCAGGTTGCAAAAAAGAAACAGATCCGGGCCAAACGACAACCACACCGCCTCCCTCAGGTCCCGAAACTACTTTTTCAAACCCTTTGCTGCCAAGCGGCCCCGACCCTTGGGTGGCTCAAAAAGACAGCTTTTACTACTACACCCATACCTTAGGCAACCGCATCGGGCTGGCCAAAACAAAGCACATGTCGCAACTGAAGGAGGCTCCGTTGCAAACCGTCTGGACACCTCCTGCACTTGGTCTTTATTCCCGCAACCTGTGGGCACCGGAGCTACACAGGTTAGATGGCAAATGGTATGTGTACTTCGCGGCAGACGGCGGGCAGGATGTTGACCACCGCATGTACGTTATCGAAAATGCTTCTGATGATCCCACCACCGGCACCTGGGAGTTTAAAGGCAAAATTTCTGATACCTCAGATAAATGGGCCATAGACGGCACGGTGCTGGAGTACAACGGTGAGCGCTACTTTCTTTGGTCAGGTTGGAGGGGCGATAACGATCCGGGCATTCAGCAACTCTACATTGCCCGCATGAGCAACCCCTGGACGCTGGTAGGAGAACGCGTGATGCTTTCAGAACCTGTTTACCCCTGGGAGCGAAATGGCTTTGTAAACGAAGGCCCTCAAATACTTAAAAATAAGGATGGGCGCGTATTTATGATCTACTCCGCCAGCGGCTGCTGGACAGATGATTATACACTGGGTATGATGACTCTGAAAGAAGGAGGAAACCCGCTGTTGCCATCTGACTGGAGTAAACACCCTAACCCGGTTTTCTCTAAAAGACCGGCCAGCAATGCTTATGGTCCTGGTCACAACGGCTTCTTTACATCGCCAGACGGCACCGAAGACTGGATTATTTACCATGCTAACCCTTCGCCCGGGCAAGGTTGCAGCGGATCGCGAAGCCCCAGAATTCAGAAATTTACCTGGAATGCAGACGGAACTCCGAATTTTGGCGAACCTGTTCCGCTTAGCGCACAACAAACTAGACCTTCCGGCGAGGTGAAATAATAACCTGTGAAGTTTATTCTAGAAGAAGTTGTAAAGATTCTGCCACTTGTACCTTCCACTCCTGAAGTAAACAGGCATATTAGCTTGCTGAGAATACTGGTAGTATGAATATTTATTTTTGCCAAGTAGTAAATGCTTATAGATCAGGTACTCGCAGGGTTAGAGACAAGTTGTTTCCGGAGAAGAGCCAAGTTGCTGTTTGGCAGATTATTTAAATGAAATTAGCCTCCAGAAGCTTTTTCGCTCTTTTTATGCCAAGGGTAGAAGGCTGCTTTTTCACTTTTAAATTTATTAGTAGATAAGGAAGAGAAAGCAAATTTACACCCTTGACAATTTTTCGTCACAAAAGCTTCTGAAGGCTGTTTTCATTCTAATAATTTGATTTCGCCAATGAACATAGCAGCTGAAGTTAACTGCATGTAAGGATGTATAATTTGTCTTGCCTAGCCTGACTAATACGGTAACGTATAGCCTACCCAATATTCAGAGTTTCCAAATTGAGTCACTAGTTGAGTGCCCATTCCTTTAAACTAACCACGATACATTACTCCGACATAGACCATGAGAAAGAACCGTATACTTTTGCTGCTCATCTTCCTGTTGCAGGCAGGCTTATTAACTGCTCAAAATTCAAAATGGCAGCCCGTAGTAGGCAAAATTATGAGCCCCTGGGCAGACAAGGTGAATCCTGAAAGCCCCTTGCCGGAATACCCGCGCCCGCAGCTGGTGCGCGAAAACAACTGGCAAAACCTGAACGGCCTCTGGGATTATGCCATCGTGCCGAAGGCGCAGCAAAGCACCAAACCAACGGCTTTCGAGGGACGCATTCTGGTGCCTTTTGCTGTAGAGTCGGCGCTCTCGGGGGTAGGTAAAACAGTGGGAGCGGAGCAGGTGCTGTGGTACCGAAAGCAGGTGCAGGTGCCTGCCAAACTGCGTCGCCAGCAGGTGCTGCTCCATTTCGGGGCCGTAGACTGGCAATGCGACGTGTACGTGAATGGCAAAAAAGCAGGAAGTCATGCAGGAGGTTACGATCCGTTTTCAATAGATATTACCTCTTTCCTCACCAACTCAAGCCAACAGGAAATAGCTGTAAGCGTTTGGGACCCGAGCAACGATGGGCCGCAGCCACGCGGCAAACAAGTTAAGAAACCGGAGTCGATTTGGTACACGCCTGTAACCGGTATTTGGCAAACAGTCTGGCTCGAAGCAGTTCCTGCCACCTACATTGCCGCCACCCGCCAGACACCTTCTGTAGATGCAGGCACCGTTACCGTTACAGCCAATGTGGAGCAGGCGCAGGCAAACGACAGAATAAGAGTATCGGCCTGGCAGGGCAAAAAGAAGTTGGTGGAGCAGGAAGTTGCCGCTAATGCAGAGGCTGTTTTAAAGTTGGCAAACCCAATGCTCTGGACACCGGAGAACCCGCACCTGTACGACTTGCAGGTGGCGGTGGTGCGCAACAACAAAGTGGTAGACCAGGTGAAAAGCTATTTCGCCATGCGCAAAATCAGTATGGAGCCCGATGCAAACGGCATACAACGCATGCTGCTCAACAACGAATTTGTTTTTCAGTTCGGGCCTCTGGACCAGGGTTGGTGGCCCGATGGTTTATACACTGCCCCAACAGAAGAAGCCCTGAAATTCGACATAGAAAAGACAAAAGAGATGGGCTTTAACATGATCAGGAAGCACGTGAAGGTTGAGCCTGCCCGCTGGTACTACCACTGCGACCGCATGGGCATGCTGGTGTGGCAGGATATGCCGAACGGCGACTGGGGCCAGTTCTGGGAAAACAACCCGGGCATAGAAGGCCGTGGCGGTGACATGACCCGAACTCCTGAATCTGAGAAAATATTCCGCACCGAATGGGCTGCCATCATGAGCGCCCTGCACAATTTCCCGAGTATTGTGGTGTGGGTGCCGTTTAACGAAGCCTGGGGCCAGTTTAAGACCGTAGAAATTACCGAATGGACTATGCAACAGGACCCTTCGCGGCTAGTGAACAGCGCCAGTGGCGGCAACTTTCATCCGGTAGGGCATATCATAGACCTGCATAACTATCCAGACCCTGCTATGCCTCGGGCAGACCTTTTCGGGCAGAAGCAGATACTGGTGCTCGGAGAGTACGGTGGCCTCGGTTTGCCGGTAGAGGGCCACACCTGGCAGGACAAAGACAACTGGGGCTACCAAAGCTTCAAAAGTACCGATGAACTATTTAAACGCTACAGCTCCTTTATCGACAGGCTCGAAGAACTGATTCCAAGAGGCTTATCGGCGGCTGTTTATACCCAGACCACCGATGTAGAGATAGAAACCAACGGCCTCATTACCTACGACCGGAAAGTGGTAAAATTACCTGCCCAGAAGCTAAAGCAGGTGCACAGCAAACTGTATAAACCCAACCAGGTGAAGCTGAAGTAATAATCTGCCATAGCGCTTGCAGGTCCACATGCGGTGAAGTGAGCGCTATGGCGATACAGCAAAACCATTGTCAACCCTTGACCTGAAAACCGACCTAATGGCTTTTGAAGGCATTTTTCCTTTAAATAATTCTGGCCTTATGTAACCGAAGATTAAATTGAAGCCCTCAGAACGTTTTACAGATTTTTTAAATTTAAAACAGGCAAAAATTCTTATATCTTGATACTTGTGTCCTGGTTACAGAAGTGGAACAACTTCGGATGGCAGGAAGCCGATACATATTCTATAAAGCTATACCCCATGATGAAACTAGCACCAACGCAACTCTTGCTGCTGCTGGCTCTCGCCTTTACAGCCTGCAGTCCTGCTTCTGATAAAGCCGCAGAGGAACAACAGGCTACTGCCGGCGAACAAGCCTATACCGGCAACCCGATTCTGCCTGGCAATTTCGCAGATCCGCACATCATACAGCACCAGGACACTTTCTACATATATGCTACTACCGGTGCCGAGGCTACCGTGTGGCGCTCTGCCGACTTTGTGAACTGGCGCCTTACCAAATTAAACTGGCCCACCAGCATGCAGAAGCCTGATATCTGGGCACCGGGCATTACGCAGGGCAAAGACGGAAAATTCTACCTCTACACCTCCACCGACCATAACATTTATGCAGGAGTAGCCGAACATCCGCTTGGCCCATTCACGAACCTGCTCGGAGGCGATAGCATCTTTATTGAAAACAGGCAGTGGTGGAGCAAAATGCACAGCATAGATGCCGACCCATTTGTTGATGATGATGGCCAGGCATACCTCTACTGGGGCTCCGGTTTCGACTTTAAAGATGGCATTTGTGCCGTAGGGTTGCTCAACGACGATATGGCTTCGTTTAAGAAGCAACCAGAGTTGGTTACGCCCAAAGGTTATTTTGAAGGTCCGCACATGATGAAGCGCAACGACATCTACTACCTCATGTACTCCGACGGCCTCTACTACGACTCCACCTACAAAGTACGCTACGCCATGTCCGATAAGCCGACAGGTCCGTTCTTGCAAGGCAAGAACAGCCCGATTTTAACCGCTACTCCCGATGGTAAAATCAGCGGCCCCGGCCACCACTCCACCATAAAGCTCCAAAACGATTATTATATGGTGTACCATCGCCACGTATACCCGTTCTACAAAGGCATCCGGCAGGTCTGCATCGATAAGATGGAGTTCGAAGAAGATGGCGCTATTAAACGCATGGTTGCTACGCAGGAGGGCATTCCGTTAGGTTTTGCCAAGGCAACGGCTACACGTAAGCAACTTCAGCCTGTCGAAGTTAAGACCTCTGGTGTGGTAAGCTCCGATTACGAAGCGGACAAGGCATTCGACCATAACAACGGTACCCTCTGGGCAGCACCCAAAACCACAGCTGCCTCCTGGTTGCAAGCCGATTTAGGAGAAGAGACAACCGTTAAAGCAGTAGCGCCTGTCTTTGATGAGGTAATGGGGAATTACGATTATAAAATTGAAAGCTCCTCTGATGGGCAAACCTGGAGCCCTTATGCAGCAGGCAACAACGCTGCCGCAAAAGAGTGGCCGGTAGAGCACCAGAAAGAGGTGAAAGCCAGGTTCATCCGGATAAATATTACCAATAACATATCCAATTCAGAAAGAACCGGCCTGTGGGAGCTGAAGCTGTTTTAGTTTAAGAGCTGGCGGCAAATTATTTAAACGAAAATGCCCTTCCGAAGCATTTTTAGAGCACAAGCCACACAGGGTTAAAAACAAGTATCATAAAGCAACAACAATCTACACCATGAAGAAACACTTTCTCTTAATTTTTCTCAGTTATTGGCTTTTTTCGTGCAGCAGCAATACCTCCGACGTTGCGACCGAAGATACAGCTACTGCCGGCAAGGTAGGTGGCAGTTACTCCAATCCAGTGCTCCCGGGCGATTATGCCGATCCGTCGGTGGTGCGGGTCGGGGAGGACTACTGGGCAACTGCTACCTCCTCAGAATGGGCACCGCTGTTTCCGTTGTTGCACTCCAAAGACCTCGTGAACTGGGCAACAGTAGGCCATGTGTTTCCGGAGAGTTTGCCTGAATGGGCCGAAGCGCATTTCTGGGCTCCCGAAATTGCACACGAAAACGGCAAGTACTACATCTACTACACTGCCAAAAAGAAAGGTGGTAACCTGTGTGTGGGAGTGGCCAGTGCCAGCAGTCCCACCGGCCCTTATACCGACCACGGCCCCCTCATTTGTCAGGAAGTTGGCTCTATTGATGGGTTCGAAATCAGAGATGAAAACGGAGATCTTTATTTGGTCTGGAAGGAAGACGGCAACAGCAGAGGCCTGCCAACTCCTATATGGGCACAGCGCCTGAACGAAGACCGGACAGCCTTAACCGGCGAAATGTTCGAGATGTTCCGCAACGACCCCAACACCTGGGAGGGTGGCCTGGTAGAAGGTTCTGCTTTGGTGAAACGAGGCGAGTACTTTTATCATTTCTATGCCGGCGATGCCTGCTGTGGCCGCGATTGCACCTATGGCATAGGCGTAGCCAGAGCTAAAACCTTGCGTGGCCCCTGGGAGAAGCACCCTGATAACCCTATTATGCAGAAAAACGACGACTGGAAATGCCCCGGCCATGGCACGGTAGTTACAGACCCAGGTGGGCAAGATTATATGCTGTACCACGCCTACAGCACCAGCGCCTCCGTTTACGCAGGCCGCCAAGGTATGCTCGATAAAGTGACCTACGAAGAAAGCGGCTGGCCAAGCTTCGAAACCGGTTCGCCTGCTATTACGGCACAACTTGCGCACAACACTGGCGGAGCCCCAGCAAAAGCCACGGAGGTGCAGGAGGAGTTTACCGAAACTGCCTTGTCGCAGAGGTGGCAGTGGCCGGTGGGGCAGAAGCCACCGTTTACGCTTAGTGCAGCCTCGGAAGGAACTCTGGCGCTGCAAGCCTCGCCTGCCAACATTGGCGCTACGCTGGCGCAACGCACGCTGCAAGCCAACTACACCGCCACTACCGCCATCCGGAAAAGTGATTTGCCTGCAGGTACCATGGCAGGCCTCACCGCCATAGGCGATCAGGAAAACGCAGTTGGAGTGGCTGTTAGCCGCCAGGAGATTCTGCTTTGGTCTGTTAAGGGTGGCAGGCAGGAAACCATTGCGAAAGCTGCCGCGCCTAACGCAGACGCCATACAACTGCGGCTCACTGCTCAAAATGGGGAGCAACTAACTTTTGCGTGGAGCACCGATGGCAACGAGTGGCAAGAGCTTAATGGTGGCAAAGCAGTAGACGCTGCCTACCTTCCACCCTGGGACAGAGGAGTGCGTGTAGGGTTAACCGCCAAAGGACCAGCCTCTGCCACAGCCACTTTTAACTGGTTCCGGATGGTTAATAACAAGTAAGGGAGACCATGGAAAACACTGGCCGCTGTGGGTTGAACTTCACAGCGGCCAGTGCTTTTTAAGACCGAAGTGTAGAAGTCAGCTTCTCGAAAAGAAAGTTGTAAAAAAAGTCTTTATCTACATCCGTAGCTACCTGTACCCACTGCCCGGAGCCCGGAGCACGCACGGTTTTACCAGCCGATGGCCCTTTTGGCACAACATCAAGCTCGATCTGCTCCAGCGTAAAAGCCTCCGGAATGGCAAGGTAACTGGTCGTGAGCACATCCCACATAAAATAAGTATAATCGTAGGCCGGAATAGTGTCGATGGTGGTGGCCCAGAACTGACCGGCGAGATGCGCAAAAAAGGCAGATGACTGTGCCGCAAGCGTTTTCAGGAACTGGAAAGTAACTGGCACATGGTTAGTAGTATCCAGTGGCACAATTGTTAGAGGTAGGCCGAGTTTAAAAAGTTCGCTCGCAGCCACTGGATCCCAGAAAACATTCCATTCGGCGGAGCCATCGTGGTTGTAAGTGCGTACATTTCCCGTTACATCAATAGCGCCTCCCATCCAGACTACTTCTGTAATCCTGGCTTTTATGCTGGGTTGCTTTTGCAGGGCGAGCACCAGGTTAGAGCAGGGGCCAGTCAGGAGTACCGTAACAGGTGCTTCAGCTGCAGAAAGCTTCCTGATCATAAAATCCACGCTGTCTTCAGCAGCAGGAGGTGTGCTGTGGCTTTCAACGTTAATCATGTCGGGGAGCGCGTTCAGCATTTTAGGTTTGGCGCGCCAGTCGGCCGGGAAGGCATTAATGCCATGGAAATTGCCGGCACGCACCTCTATGTGCAGCTTATTGGTGAGCGCGAGCAGTTTATGAGTTGTATCCAGGGCATTTTCGGCGTAACAGTCGGCCGGAGTTACCGAAACGCCCAGTAGCTCCACTTCATCCAGAAGTAACAACAACAGCAGCGATAAAAAATCATCTACCCCGCCATCGTGGTCGAACAGAACAGGCTTGGCAGGTTGTGAAGTAGCGTGGTTCATTCGGCAATATAGCACAGGATCTGCTGAGGCTCAAAATGCAGCCTTGCCTGCCGCAATTATTCAGATGAAAAAGCCCTTCCAAAGGCCTTATGCTATTTTTTTGTCAAGGGTACGGTTGTCTTCTTTTATTCTTTGGCTATGGCCTGCTTTATTACCTGGCTAAGCTGGTGGCCGGGCACAGCGCCAGCCTGTTTCCAGACAATCTGCCCTTTATGGAAAAGAATAAACGTAGGCACACCCTGCACACGATACTGACTGGCTGCAGCCTGGTTGTGGTCTACGTTTACTTTCAGCACCTTCAGTTTACCCGAAAACTCCTTCGCCACTTGCTCCACAATAGGGTTCATGGTTTTACAGGGGCCACACCAATCGGCATAAAAGTCAACTAAAACGGGCATGCCCGGGCTATTAATCAGGTCGTTAAAAGATTTCTTTGCCATGTTGCCTACAATCTAAATGGTTTACCCTAGCTAATACGCAATTCAGGTCCAGAATGATTATTAGTTTAAATTCTGGATTTTGAGAAAATAATCAGGTAAAAGTACAATTTTTGCAATACAATGAAACGGCTTCAGTAAAATAAAACAAAATTGGTAAGCCTTGATTTACAGGAGTTTTAAAAAAAATAGAACCCGTTTCTGCTATTACATATAATATTTGCTATTTTTAGGCTTCCATAAATATAAATCATACTTATATGGCAGTATTCAACGGGAGCGAAGGCGGCGAAATAGATCTGGCAACCGCTAAAGCCCTGACCCAAAATTACCGGGATAAGCAGAATGACCCGGATGTTGTAAAAGCTCATTTCTTTGGAAGAGAAGTGCTGGAAAGGCTGCTCGCCCAAAAAGATTGCGTAGGAGCCAGAATGTACTATGGCCTTGACGAAGAAGGCAAAAAGCAATTGATACTGGTGGGAGTGGATGCCAACGGAACCGACCTGGAAGATGGCATTATCTTGGATAAATCGAGCCCTTGCCCTCCTAACTGTTCGGTTGGTTCCTCTTTGGCTGGTTAATATTGAATGGAAGTATACAATATTATACAGTACCTTTCCATCTTCAGTATTTTACCACCGCTTATCTATAGCCTGGTGCTGCTATGGCAGCGCCAGGCTGGCAGACTCACTTGGCAGATCTTCGGTTTTTCGGTTTTTATAGCAGTGGTGGAGGCAGCAGGTTGGATTAGCTCTTATAAAGGCCTTAACAACCTCTGGATGTCGCATGTTTACATTCCCTTAGAGTATGCGATTTTGGCTTATATGTATTTGTGCATCTTTAACAATAAGATAATCAAGAGATTAATTATTGGTTCGGTCGTGCTTTTCTTCTTGTTTTGCGCCCTCGATATAGTATATTTGGAAAGTCTTACCATTTATAACTCTTACCCAAGGGTAATTGAGAGTGTGTTGATGGTTTTACTGAGCCTGCTTTACTTTTACAAGGTTTTTAAAGATATTGATAAAGCTGATTTACTGACCGACCCCTATTTTTTATTGAGTGTAGGAGTTATTGTTAACTTTGCGGGTTCTTCGGTCATCAATTCGCTTTTTAATGTAATGTTGCAATACCCTGCTGAAATAATGCTGATGTGCCTGGCTGTGTTAAACTTTTTAAATGTGCTTTTTAATACCACTTTAGTACTGGTGCTTCGGAGAGCCCCCAGAGTTTGAGTCCGTTTATTCCGTTTATAATTGCCACCTCTATTATACTACTGCTCGCGCTGGGTGTGGTGGTTTTTGTGGTTATGTACCAGAAGCGCCTCATGAAACACCAGGAGTATTTGCGGCAGCTGCAGGAAACCAGGCAACGGCAACTACTGGAGGCGGCACTCGAGGCGCAGGAGGCCGAGCGTCGCCGTGTTGCCCGCGACCTGCACGATGAAGTAGGAACCATGCTGGCCCTGGTAAAGCTGCAGGCCGGGCAGTGGAGCAATGGCTTTGGCAAAGGTGAAATTGCAGAAGGGCAGCAACCGGTTACAAACCTGAAACTGAAACTCGACGAGGTGATGAATAGTGTGCGGCGCATTACCCATGATCTGATGCCTATTGTGCTTACCAAATTCGGGCTGGTGCAGGCCATCGAAAGTTTAAAGCGCAGCATGCCCGTAGATAGTAATATTGGTATAAAATTTGAGTGCAATGAGCCTGACCGGCGCGTGGGGCAGAAGCTGGAGCTGGCCTTATACAGAATAGTGCAGGAGTTACTCGGCAATACCCTGAAGCATGCGCAGGCATCCGAAGTTTATATAAAGCTTACATTCAACACCTATAAACTGGAACTAGTGTACACCGACAACGGCAAAGGTTTCAGTTCTGCAGATTTAACAGAAAACACCACCACCACGGGGCTTGGACTCACAAACCTCCAGAGCAGAATTGCTCTTTTGAATGGAACAATTTCAATTAACTCAGAACTTGGTGCCGGCATTTCGGTGGTAGCCAATGTTCCGTTACTGACTGAATTTTAAAGTAAAGTATTATGAACCGAATGCCTATAACGTTAGCCGTAGCCGATGATCATACCCTTTTCAGAAAAGGACTATTGGAAATCATGAAGAGCTTTGAAGAGGTAACCTTACTCTACGATGCAGGCACTGGCTTTGAATTGCTTGAAAAAATTGAATACGCGATGCCAGATGTGGTGCTCCTGGACCTGGAGATGCCTGACATCGACGGAATAGCAACGGCCCGTTATATTATCAGTAAGTATCCGCAGGTTAAAATTCTGCTGCTCTCTATGTACGGCGAAGAGCAACTGGTGGAGAACCTGCTGGAAGAAGGGGTGCATGGTTACCTGACCAAAGCCTCTGAGCCAGACGAACTGCGAAATGCCCTGCAGGTTGTGTACCAGGGCGGTAAATACGTTCAGAAGCAGCAAAATCATCCGTTTGCCATTTAGCAGTAGCTTCAATGTGCTCTTGCGGCTAACCATGGCTATGTAATTTTTCTAATGAATTTGCCCTTCCGAAGCATTTTAGCCCTGGTACTCGCCAAGGCCTGAAACCTTATTTCCCCCTCCGAACCTTCCTGGCAAGCACTATCATTTTTATCTGTCCTGATTTTATCTTATCAGCCATTAAGTTTTCTTCTTCGTAAGGGCGAATTGCAGGTAGCTTGCTACTGCCGTATTAGCTAAATTGTGTCTCAGCTTTGCGCAGAAGCAGAAAAAAGAAAACTATATCTGTTATAAAATTGTTAAAAGGAGCACAGGCAGCTGCCTATTACCAGCAAATGCCGGTTGCATGGGTAACAAGCATCTGGCTGGCTACCTCCTTTTTTAGTAAGTAACGTATTGCGTCCGGAATGGCCAGAAAGCACGAGACACTAATTTGTGAACTATGTGAGCGGGAAGTACAGGACCTGTCGCGGCACCACCTGGTTCCGCGCGAAGAAGGTGGTCGCTATGGACCGACCGCCGAGCTTTGCCAACCCTGCCACAGCACCTTGCACCTCACTTTCAGTAACCAGGAACTGGCAACTCTTTATAACAGCATTGGTGCTCTTAAAGCGGCAGAAGGTCTGCAGAAATACCTGAAATGGGTAAAAAACAAACCCATAGAGCGAATAGCTAACCGCAGAAGCCGCGACAGACGCAAACGGTAAGGTGCCTTCTACAGCAGCTCCTCGCCATTCTCACTATTTCCTTTTTCCTTTAGCTTCAGTACCAGGTCTATTTTAAAATGATGCAGGCTTTCTTCCAGCCCGGCCGGGTAACTGTGTGGGTTCAGGTAGCGCCTGATACTCTCATGCAACGAACTTAGCTCCTGCTGCGCCTTTGCTTTTATTTCGGGCAGGGTAGGAGGTGTGTACTGTAATTTTCCTTTTACGAAAACAGGCTCCAGCAAGTCTTTAGAGGCAGAGCCTGCGGCAATGGTTTTGCGTCGCGTACTGTCTACCGGGTCCACGATTACTATACGTTCGGGTAGCGTTTCGGCTTCGTTAAATATCATGTCGGCAAGGTAGCCGCTTTCGGTGTAGAATCGCCGCACCTGCAAAATGCCGGGGGTAGAGGTTTTAGCCAGCTGCTCCGATAGCTTTATTTTATAGGTCCAGTCGCCGTTTTTCTGTTGCAGCGCCGCCAGTTTATACACACCACCCAGCGCTGGCTGGTCGCAGGCAGTTACCATTTGCGTGCCTACACCCCAGATATTCACTTTGGAGCCTTCCTGCCGTAAGCTGGTAATGATGTGTTCGTCGAGATCGTTGCTGGCTACAATGTTGGTGTCGGTGTAGCCGGCTTCGTCGAGTAGCTTCCGGGCTTCTACGCTCAAGTAGGTCAGGTCGCCGGAGTCGAGGCGGATGGCATTGAATTTAAAGCCCTGCTGCTTAAGCTCGTTGGCCGTGGCAATGGCATTTTTTACGCCTTCCAGGGTATTATAAGTATCTACCAGAAAAACAGAGTCGAACGGGAAAGCCTCACCGTAGGCCCTGAAAGCTTCTTGTTCTGTCGTAAAGGCTTGTACCCAGCTGTGGGCGTGGGTGCCACTAAGCGGAATGCCGAACAGTTTGCCCGCCAATACATTTGAAGTAGTAGCGGCACCGCCAATATACGCGGCACGGCTGGCAGCCAGCGCACCGTCTATGCCTTGCGCACGGCGCATACCGAATTCTGATACCTTGTGTCCTTTTGCCGCATCAGCTACTCGTGCCGCCTTGGTCGCGATCAGGGTTTGGAAGTTGATGATGGTTAGAAGCGGTGTTTCGATGAGCTGTGCCTGCAGCAGCGGTCCGCGCACCCGCACAAGTGGCTCATTGGGGAACACGACCGTGCCTTCGGGAATGGCATCTACATCGCAGGTAAAACGCATCTCGCGCAGGTAATCCAGAAAAGCAGGTTCGAAAAGCGGCTGCTGCTGGCTTCCTTTCAGGCTGGCCAGGTACACCAGGTCCTCCTCCTGAAAACGCAGTTGCTCCAGGTAATCGATGGCATAGGCCAGGCCGGCTGCCACTGTGTAGCCGCCTTTAAAAGGGTTTTTTCGGAAATATAAATGAAAAACAGCTTCCTGCTCCGCCATGCCCTGCTTCCAATAGCCATACGCCATGGTGAGCTGGTATAGGTCGGTGAGTAGTGAGAGGGAGGTGGCGTAAATGTCTTTCAGTTTCATGGCAAGTGGTGTAGCTTTAAATATCCCGAAATAGCTTTTTACTTCGGGTACAGGCTGCTTTGCAAAATTAGTTCAGCAAAGCTGTCATAGCAAATCAGCAACTCCCAACTAAAAAACCGGAGAAAATGTTTCTAAACAGGCAGTTGCAGTACCTTGTTCAACATTTCTAATTTTGAATTTCTGATTTTTAATTTGGCGAAGCTCCTTAGCTGGTTTCAAGTAAGTATTTATCGTTGGATGAGGCAACAATTCACCGTCACAATTTTTAACTTTACCCCATGACAAAGCGCCGATTTATTCCTTTCTCTGAGCTGAAGCACCGCAAAGCCATTGTGGTGGATAGTATGCACCCCAACGGTCTGGTTTTATCGCATTGGCGGGGAGCACCTACGCCTGCCGAAGTCCGCGATAATACGAGTGCGGCCATGGTGCTGCATGCACTACGGTTTAACCTTCCTGGCCTGGACCTGCCATACGTTACCGCCAATCATTTCGATATCGATGGTTTTGTAGGAGTATGGAGTTTGCTAAACCTGGAGCTGGCGCTGGAGAACGAGGAACTGTTGAGGCAAATGGCCCTGATTGGCGATTTCAGGGAACTCGACCTGAACCACCCGCTGGCGGGGGAGGCCCTGAAGTTGGTATGCTGGATAAATGCCCGCGAAAAGCAACTGTTTTACCCGCCTTTTGGTGCCGAGCAACTGCCGGAGCCGGAAGTAACGCTCTGCCCTAAAAAGTTCGCTTACTTTTTGCGGGAATTTGGACGAGTGCTGCAAGACCCTAACTGGGAAAAAGCTGCCTGGGAAGAAGAAGTAGGAGAGGTGTTGCTGGGTTACCGCGATATGTACAAACCCACCACAAAACTTAGCCGCCACCCCGACATTGGCCTGGTTGTGCTGCAGCTTCCGGAGCCACTGCATTACTATGCGCTCTTTAGCCGTACCCAGGGCTTCGATATAGTGCTTTCGTGCTACAGCGGTAACCGCTATGAGCTGGAATACAAGTACACCACCTGGGTCGATCTTGGCTCCAGGCCCACCTTGCCGCGCATCAACCTGGCTCCTCTGGCGGCACGTTTAAATGCCTTGGAGACCTCCGGCCACACCTGGACCTACGATGCCATTACAGAGACAGGCCCCCTGCTGCGGCTCAACGGAGATAAACTGACGCAGGTTGAAACTTACGATAACCCGACGGCACGAATTATACATGCTTCTTCTATTTCTGTGGAGGAGCTACAGGAGGTCGTGGTCAATTATTTTAGAACAGCCTACCAGGGCATTGAGCCGCGTACTTTCTGGACCTGGAAAGAAATAAAGGAGCTGCAACTGGCGCTGCCTCTGTAGCCCGAAGGAGTACAGAAGCCGCAGACAAAATTACAACTGAACCAAATAAACCGTACGTATTGGCGTATAAATATACAAGCTTTATTTTGAAGCTTCGTGCATGCCAACTACTACTAAACCAGCATCATCTTGAAACTGCTTTCTTTTAAAAATTGGCTACTTTACCTGCTGTTGCTCGTTTCGGGTTGCCAGCAGGACCCTGGCAATACCCATGAGACCCGCCACCGGCAGGAGCAACCAGCCGATGCCACCATGGCCAAAACAGAAGAACTGTCGCAATCCGAAAGCCGGAAGCCTGAAAACACTGCCGGCGACAAGGTAATAGCTGTAAAAGATGGCGACACCATGGATTTGCTACGAAACGGGCAGGTAATCAAAGTACGCCTCTACGGCATAGACAGTCCCGAAAAGAACCAGGATTTCGGGCAACGGGCAAAGCAGTTTGCCTCCGACCTGGCTTTCGGTAAATATGTGCAGCTCATAGCGCACAACACCGACCGCTACGGCCGCACCGTAGGTACCATAATTTTGCCAGACGGGCGAAACCTGAACGAGGAGATGGTACGCAGTGGGTTTGCATGGCACTACAAAGCATATTCTAAAGACCTGAGCCTGGCTAACCTCGAAACCGATGCCCGCCGTTTTAAGCGAGGCCTCTGGCAAGACCCAAACCCCACGCCACCCTGGGACTTCCGCAAGAACAAAAGCAGCAACACCGCCGAAACTGCCGCCGCGGAGCAAGCAAAATCTCCGATACCGGCAGGAGCAACTAAACGAATTGTTTACCTTTGCGATAGCTCCGGATCTGCTGTTTACCATGTTTCTGCCACCTGCTCCGTATTAAAGCGTTGCAAAGCCGAGGTACTGAAAATAACCGAGGCAGAGGCAATACGAGAGCATGGCCGCCGGCTCGATAAAACGTGTGGCTCCTGAGCGTCGCTTAGGCTTTATGTTAAAACTGTACATTTTTCATGATAACAACGCCCAAAAAACTCAACTTTAAAATTGCCTTTTTAAAAGAAATGCAGGTGTCGGTGCTGGTATTTCTGCTGAGCTTTACTGCCTGCCAAAGCCCGGAGCAAAATCAGGCAGATACCGTGGCTGCTGAACAAACGCCAACTACCTCGCTGGCCGATTCGCTTGCGCAGAAGGAACGCCGGCCTGCACCCGAGTTCCACCGGATACCAACTGATATGGCGCAGGAAAGGGTATATGTCTGCGACGATGCCAATGCCGATGTCTTTCACACCCAATACGACTGCGAGCTACTGGCCGCTTGCAAAACCGTTAAGAAGAATGTAACCATTATTCGTGCCGTAGAAGACTACGGTCGTTACAACTGCGACATCTGCAGCAAAGACCTGGCTGTTATTTTTGATGACCAGCAAGTTATTCAGAAACGCTAAACAAGTCTCCTCCCACTTATCAGCCTTGTGAAGGTCTACAAATATTTGTAAACCTTCACAAGGCTGTTTGCATTAAAGTACCTCACGTTGTGCAGTAGCAAATAGTTAATTGTCTCTACTTCCACCGCCACACTTTTTGTTATCCAGAAGGGATCTTGTGGGCAAGATCCGTTAGCTTTGGCTATGGAAAGTATGGTTTAAGTTTACATTGTAGCTGTTACAGCTGTAACAATAGCAAGAAAATAAAAATCGAGGGCCCCTTCCCCCACTCGCTGAACGCTCAGACAGTTTATTTTCGATCTGTGCACCTGGCAAAGGTGTTCGCCCTGTTGTTTCCTGTCGTAATACACATAAAAGACTACTACAACCCGTAACTTAGGTGAGAATCTTTAGTCCGGCTGCTCCTCAACCAATCAGCAGCCCTCGACAATTTTCATCAATAAATCCTTTAGAAGGGCTATTTCATTAGAAAAATTTGGTGAAGAAACTCTTGAAAGTAAATAATGCCTAGTTCTATATAGACAAAAAAGCTGATCACTTTTCTGTTTGCTCGTATACATAGGCAAACCAGGATATTAACGCTCTGGCACACCCAAACCAGTTTACTATGAAAAAGATTCTTTGCCCAACCGACTTCTCAAAAACAGCCAGCAAGGCTGTGGAATATGCTGCAGCTATTGCCGGACGCGCAGGCGCACATCTTACGCTTATGCATGTGGTGCACCTGCCTGTAGTCGATACTTCCGAAACCGCACTTATTGCCAGCGAGCTGCTGCAGGATCAGATACGCGATGCCAGTGAAAAAATGCAGGCGCTGCTGTACGACATAGAGCAGCAATACGAGGCAAACAGGGGAGCCTTCACCTGCGACTTCATCGTTAAAGAATCGCTCTTAACAGATATTGCAGAACACCTGACCAGCCGCGAAGGCTACGACCTGGTGGTGATGGGAACAACCGGTGGAGGTAGCGCCCTGGAGGAACTCCTGATTGGGAGCAACGCCGAAGCCGTGATCAATCAGGTACGATGCCCGGTTCTTACCATTCCTGCATCTGCTACCCAACCCGACATCAGCAAAATTGTGTATGCCTCCGATTATGTAGAAGATGACAAATTTGCTTTGCAACAGGTGCTGGAACTGGCGCGACTGTTTAACGCTACCGTAGATGTGATTCATGTGGTAAAAGAAGCAACCCCGGAAAGCAAAACCAAGTCACAACGGTTCTGGGAAGAACTTCAGCAGGCGTATCCGCAAAGTCCGTTGCAGTTCCAGGAGGTAGTTAGCAGGCACCGCCAGGATGGCATAAAGGCCTATTATAACGAATCCGGAGCAAGCCTGGTCGCTATTCTGCGCAAAGACAAAGGCTTTTTCGAAGAGCTTTTCTCCAGAAGCCTTGCCGAAAAAATGACATACAAAGCCGATGTTCCCCTGCTCGTGCTGCACACCCTGAAACATTAGGGATTGGCCAAATTAGAAATTAGAAATTATTATGGCGCGAGCGTCTTCGTTCGTGTCTACTATTCCACGGCCTCTGGCCGATCTGATACCTACATTAACAAATTTTCATTCAGATTATTGTAATGAATTTGGCCTTCCAAAGAGAAAAGGGCTTTTAGAAGCCAAGGGTAAATTTAGGTACGGTACTGCTAAAAGCAAAAAATCCCCCGCTGAACGAGCGGGGGATTTTTCTATATACTTATTGGGAAATTACTTGTTACCGTCTACTTCTTCGTAGTCAACGTCGGTCACACCGCCGTCGGCAGTGGCTCCCTGGGCACCTGCATCAGGTCCGCCTGGTTGGCCGTTGCCGCCTGGTGCACCACCTGGCTGACCTTGCGTAGCTGCATACATTTCCTGAGAGGCTGCGCTCCAGGCGTTGTTCAGGCCTTCTAAAGCGGCATCTATACCGGCTACATCTTTCGCGCCGTGTGCAGTTCGCAGTTGAGCAAGTGCTCCTTCAATGGCAGTTTTATTGCCTTCAGAAAGTTTGTCGCCATACTCTTTCAGCTGCTTCTCGGTCTGGAAGATCATAGAGTCGGCTGCGTTCAGCTTTTCGATCTCTTCTTTCGCTTTTTTATCAGATTCAGCGTTGGCTTCAGCTTCCTGCCGCATGCGCTCAATTTCCTGCTCGCTCAGACCAGAAGATGCCTCGATACGGATTTTCTGCTCTTTGCCAGTGGCTTTATCCTTGGCAGTTACGTGCAGGATACCGTTCGCATCGATGTCGAAAATTACTTCGATTTGCGGAACACCACGAGGTGCTGGCGGAATACCATCTAAGTGGAAGCGGCCGATGGTGCGGTTGTCGCGGGCCATTGGGCGCTCACCCTGAAGCACATGAATCTCTACAGATGGCTGGTTATCAGAAGCAGTAGAGAAAGTCTCAGACTTCTTCGTAGGAATGGTTGTGTTCGACTCGATCAGTTTGGTCATAACACCGCCCATTGTCTCGATACCCAGCGAAAGTGGCGTTACGTCCAGCAGGAGCACGTCTTTTACTTCACCTGTTAACACACCGCCTTGTATGGCAGCGCCGATGGCAACAACCTCATCCGGGTTAACACCTTTAGATGGTTTCTTGCCGAAGAACTTCTCTACTTCTTCCTGTACTCTCGGAATGCGGGTAGAACCACCTACCAGAATCACTTCGTCGATATCAGAAGTAGATAAACCGGCGTCTTTCAGGGCCTTGCGGCAAGGCTCCATCGAGCGGCGGATCAGGTCATCAGAAAGCTGCTCGAATTTAGCGCGGGTCAGCTTACGTACCAAGTGCTTCGGAATACCGTTTACCGGCATAATGTAAGGCAGGTTGATCTCTGTCTCGTTAGAGCTTGAAAGTTCAATCTTGGCCTTTTCAGCAGCTTCTTTTAAACGCTGCAGCGCCATTGGGTCTTTGCGCAGGTCAATGTTTTCGTCGTTGATGAACTCCTGCGCCAGCCAGTTAATAATTACCTGGTCAAAGTCGTCGCCACCAAGGTGCGTGTCGCCATTGGTAGAAAGTACTTCAAAAACGCCATCGCCAAGCTCCAGTATCGAGATATCGAATGTACCGCCACCTAAGTCGAAAACGGCAATTTTCTGATCTTTATGTTTTTTGTCGAGGCCATAAGCCAGCGCTGCCGCTGTAGGCTCGTTTATAATACGTTTTACTTCGAGGCCTGCAATCTGACCGGCTTCTTTTGTAGCCTGGCGCTGTGCATCGTTAAAGTAGGCCGGTACGGTAATAACAGCTTCCGTTACAGTTGTTCCCAGGTAATCTTCGGCAGTGGCTTTCATTTTCTGAAGCACCATCGCTGAAATCTCCTGTGGCGTATACTGTCTGTCGCCGATCTCTACACGTAGCGTGTTGTTGCTGCCCTGTATCACTTTGTACGATACCTGCTTTGCTTCTTCGCTTACTTCGTTGTAGCTGTGGCCCATAAAACGCTTGATAGAAGCAATCGTGTTCTGTGGGTTCGTGATTGCCTGACGTTTTGCAGGGTCACCTACTTTGCGCTCACCATTACCGTTGTCCAGAAAGGCAACGATAGATGGAGTAGTTCTGCGGCCTTCGCTATTAGGTATAACAACGGGCTCATTACCTTCCATTACAGAAACGCATGAGTTCGTAGTACCTAAGTCAATACCAATTATCTTTCCCATTCTATAGTTTTATTAATATAATTTCTTAATCAAATTTCTTCTGATGTCAGGTTTATAACAAGGCTTGTGCCAAGCGGGGAATCAGGCCAAATTTATGTCAATATGTCACAACAGCTGCTTCTCCTTGGCGCTTGTCTGCCTAAATAATCGTTAAGTCAGACTGATACGACAGTTTTTCAGAGAGCTAATTTTAAGTTTGGCGCAGCACCAGAGACCCTTGACAAGAATTCGATCAAATTCCTTTTGAAGGCTCTTTTCATTCGAATAATCCGGAAACATCTTAGCGACCTTCCTTCAGTAGCTATGAGAAACCAGATATGCTAAACACACTTTACAGTAAGAAACAGGTTTGAAGGTAGAAATATCAGGAATGCTTGTGCTGTTAAGGCAGCTCCTGCGTATGATAGGTTTAGAAAACGATAAGCTAACCATAACCCATTTTTTATGGCAGAAGAAAAAGCCTGTAATGCCTCCTCGCCCGATGCAGAAGCTAACAGGCAGCACAACGAAGCCCGCCGCGATTTTCTTAAACAATCTTCTATTTTAACCGCACTGGCACTGGCTCCCGCCACTGTTCTGAAAGCAGCCGACTCGAAATGGGATGAAAAGGTGGCGGAAAAATTTGAGAAGGTGCCCCTAACGCTGGAGATAAACGGCAAAAAAGTACAGCTGTCGGTAGAGCCACGGGTAACGCTGCTGGACCTGCTTCGCGAGCAACTCGACTTAACCGGTACCAAAAAAGGATGCGACTACGGCCAGTGCGGTGCCTGTACCGTCCACTCCGATGGCGAACGCATTAACGCCTGTCTCACCTTTGCCGTGATGCAGGAAGGCAAGAAAATAACGACCATAGAAGGCCTGGCCGATGGAGAAAAGCTACACCCCATGCAGGAGGCTTTTGTAAAGCACGACGGTTTCCAGTGCGGCTACTGCACGCCCGGCCAGATTATGTCGGCGGTGGCTTGTATTCGCGAAGGACATGCCAACTCCGAAGACGAGATAAGGGAGTACATGAGCGGGAACATCTGCCGCTGCGGTGCTTACTCCAATATTGTAAATGCCATTACGGAAGTTAAAAACGGAGGGCAGAAAGTATGAACCAGTTTCAGTATGTACGCGCTGCCAAACCGAAAGCTGCCATAGAGGCACTGGCAAAAGACCCGGCAGCCATGTTTATAGCCGGTGGCACCAACATGATAGACCTGATGAAGCGGGGCGTTATGGCACCTGAAAAGCTGGTGGACATAAACAAGCTGCCACTCCGGAAGATCGGGAAAGAAAGGAAAAGCATCAGTATAGGAGCCCTTGCCCTGAACAGTGCCGTGGCCGAAGACAAACTGGTGCAGGAAAAGCTGCCGCTACTGGCGCAGGCCCTAAATGCGGGAGCTTCAGCCCAACTCCGGAACATGGCGACTGTAGGAGGCAACCTGATGCAACGCACCCGCTGCCCCTACTTCTACGACACAGCCATGCCCTGCAACAAACGTGAGCCAGGCACGGGTTGCGGCGCATTGGAAGGGCACAACCGCATGCATGCCATTTTCGGGCATAGCGAAAAATGCATCGCCACGAACCCCAGCGACATGAGTGTAGCGTTGGCAGCTCTCGAAGCAACCGTACGCGTGTCGGGGCCGAAAGGTGAACGCACCATCCGCTTCGATGATTTCCACCGCTTGCCTGGCAACAACCCGGAGGTAGACACCAATCTGCAACGCGGCGAACTCATACTAAGTGTGGAGGTGCCAGACAACCCTTACCACAAGCACCTGCACTACCTCAAAATAAGAGAACGCGCTTCCTATGCCTTTGCCCTTGTTTCGGTTGCTGCAGCACTCGACCTTGATGGGAACACTATAAAAAGTGCCCGCCTGGCAATGGGTGGCGTGGCACATAAACCCTGGCGATTGTTTGAGGCAGAGAAAATGCTGGCTGGCAAACCTGCTACCGAAGCCACGTTCCGGCAGGCAGTTGAGGCGGCTTTTCAGGGAGCGAAAGCTTTTGAGCATAATGCCTTCAAACTAAAAATGGGACCAAATGTTGTTGTGCAGGCGCTAAAAACAGCAGCTGGCATAGCCTAAGGGGCTTCGCCAAATTAGAAATTCAAAATAAGAATTGTTAGAAAGTCTGCTTTGCTGTTTAATAAAGTGGCATTTTTATCTGTTCGTAATTTTTGAATTGCTGAATTTTTTCTAACACTTTCACTAAGCAGCAGCAATGACTTATTTCTTTGGAAATAAAACGCAAATCGGAGACTCCCTCGACCGGGTAGAAAGCCGGCAGAAGGTAACCGGAAGCGCCAGGTATGCAGCAGAGTATAATTTGCCCGGTGTTACCTTTGGTGTGCTGGTTACGAGCACCATCGCCAAAGGCCGCATCCGCCACCTCGATACCAAAGCAGCCGAAGCAGCACCAGGCGTGTTAGCCATTGTGTCGCATCTGAACGCTCCTAAAGTGCCCGGTTTCCAGGATCCTGTCGATAATGAAGGGTCGCGGGTACATGGGCAGGAATTCAGGTTGTTTCATGATGAGCGTATTTACCACAACTTTCAGCCGGTAGCACTAGCCATTGCCGATACATTTGAGCGAGCTACTTATGCCGCCTCTTTGGTGAAGGTAGAATATGAGCAGGAGCAACACCAAACCAACATCCATCAAAACAAAGGTAAGGCCATAAAACCGGCACGCGGCAATGACTATGCACGGGGCAAGGCAGATACATATAAAACAGCCGCTGTAAAAATAGAGCAGGAGTACCAAACGCCGATTCAGGTGCACGTGCCTATGGAGATGCATGCTGCCACGGCCGTTTGGGAAGGTGCAACTAAACTGACTGTTTACAACAAAACGCAGGCAACCAAAATATCGCAGCAGGAAATATGCAAAGCTTTTCAGCTTAAGCCGGAGGATGTGGAGGTGCATTCGCCTTTTGTAGGTGGCGCTTTCGGAAGCTCTTCGCGGGTGTGGCCGCAGGAGATGGCTGCCATACTAGGTTCTAAAGTGGTTGGCCGACCAGTTAAGGTCATGTTGAAGCGCGACCAGGTCTTTAACATGGTAGGGTACAGGCCGAAATCCCTGCAGAAGGTGGGTCTGGGAGCCACGGCAGATGGTACACTTACCGGCATCACACACGAGGCGATTAGTTTTACTTCTACCTACGAACAGTTTACGGAGCGACTGATAGACCCTACCAAATCGTTGTACCGGTGCCCCAACCTGAACACGCTCTACCGGCTGGTGCCGCTCGACTACAGTACCCCTTGCTGGACCCGTGGACCCGGCGAAACCAGCGGCTCCTTTGCGCTGGAATCTGCAATGGATGAACTGGCTTACGCTTTAAACATGGACCCGCTGGCCCTGCGCCTGAAAAATTTTGCCGAAAAAGATCCTTTTAACGACAAGCCCTGGTCGAGTAACTTTTTGCGGGAGTGCTACCAACTGGGTGCCGAGCGCTTCGGTTGGAGCAAACGCAATCCAAAGCCAGGTGCTATGCAGAAGAACGGCATGCTGGTAGGTATGGGTATGGCAGCAGGTATCTATAAATCGGAGCGCAGCAAAGCCGATGCCCGCGCCACCTTGCAGCCCGATGGCAAAGTGCTGGTGCAAAGTGCCGTGGCTGATGTAGGTCCCGGTTCTGCCACCATCTTTACCCAGATTGCTGCCGATACGCTTGGTGTAGATGCCAGCCAGATACAGTTTGAATGGGGAAACTCCACCTTGCCAGATGCTCCCGGGCAGTTTGGGTCGCATACCACAGCCTCTGTTGGTTCTGCTGTGTACGATGTATGTGTGGCACTGAAGCAGAAGGTAGCTGACATGGCCGTTAGCCAAAAAGGAACAACTTTATACCAGGCTGCAGCCCATGACCTGGTGTGGGAAGCAGATGCCATCTCTTTAAAAGGATCGGAAAAGAAAGTGCTTTATACGGACTTATTGAAGAACCAACAGCTACAGGCAGTGCAGGTAAACGTAGAGTCGAAGGGAGGGGAGGAGCAGGAAAAGCATTCGGGGAAATCGTTTTGCGCCAACTTTGTGGAGGTGGAGGTGCACCCGGTAACCGGCCAGGTGCGGGTAAGCAGGGTGGTGTCGGTAGTAGATGCAGGAACCATTATCAATCACAAAACAGCCGAAAGCCAGGTGTACGGGTCAGTGGTGTGGGGAATAGGTATTGCCCTGATGGAAGATGCCATTGTGGACCACCGGTACGGCCGGCACCTGAACAACGACCTCGCCGATTACCGCGTGCCCGTGAATGCCGATATACCGAATATAGATGTCATTTTTATCAACAAGAAAGATACCGTAATAGACCCAATGGGTGCCAAAGGTATAGGAGAAATTCCTTTAGTCGGATTTACGGCAGCCGTAGCCAATGCAGTGTTTCATGCCACTGGCAAACGCATCAGAGAACTTCCGATAGTACCTGATAAGCTGGTGTAGCAGCATAAATGGCAGGTGTTACTGTTGGCTTAAGGCTAACCTCTCGTGACAGACCCTTGACTGGTTTTGCTGGTTTCTTCTTCGGAAGGCCATTTTCATTAGAAGAATTAAGGAGAGCCCCAACAGCTATATGTTTGGTGCCCTAGCCTGTCAAGTGCCAGGATTAAAGTATAAAACAAATGGATCATTTCATCATCCATTCAATCACTCAATCAAAAGTATGAAGCAAGTAGGAGAGCCAATGAGCCGTGTAGACGGCCGATTAAAGGTAACCGGGGCAGCCAAATATTCTGCTGAAATTCAATTGCCGGACCTGGTGCATGCCGTGTTGGTGGAGAGTACTATTGCGAAAGGCCGCATAAAACATATCGATAGCAAACTGGCAGAACGTGCTCCAGGTGTGCTGGCGGTTCTCTCGCATGTAAACGCACCCAAAGTGCCCGGCTATGCCCAACGCGACCACCCCACGGAGCCATCAACACGTGGGCAGCCGCTGCGCGTGTTTTACGATGACAAAGTGTATTCTAACGGGCAACCAATTGCTATGGTCGTGGCCGACACCCTGGAACGCGCGCGGTATGCGGCAAAACTGGTGAAAGTGGAGTACACCAAAGAAGAGCACCAGACAAATTTCCATGCTAACGTGGAGAAGGCGGTGCTGCCTTCACAAGCGAAGAAAAACCCGAAATCGCCACTCGCTGATTATGTTCGGGGTACAGAAGATGCTTACAAAACAGCCGCCATCAAGCTCGAATCAGAATATGTAATGCCTAGCGAAACGCACAACCCCATGGAGTTGCAAGCCATTACGGCCCATTGGGAAGCAACCGATAAGCTGACGGTTTATGATAAAACGCAGGCGGTAAAAGGGACTCAGCGTGCTTTCGCGAACGAATGGAAGATTCCGGCAGAGAACGTGAAGGTGATCGCCAAGTTTGTAGGTGGCGCTTTCGGCAATGGGCTGCACACCTGGCCGCACGAAACAGCTGCCATTATTGCCGCCAAAAAAGTGAACAGGCCGGTAAAGCTGATGCTGACGCGGGAGCAGATGTTTACTATGGTAGGATATCGCCCTTACACCTGGCAAAAAGTAGGCATGAGCGCCACCCCCGACGGTAAATTAACAGCTATTACCCACGAAGCCATTGGGCAGACATCTTCTTACGAAGAATTTACCGAATCTACGTTGCAGCAGACCAAGATGATGTATGCCTGCCCCAACATTACCACCCGCTACCGCATTCTGCCGCTCGACGTGAGTACCCCGATCTGGATGCGCGGACCTGGCGAGGCAACCGGTGCCTTTGCGCTGGAGTCGGCGATGGACGAAATGGCGCACCAACTGAACCTCGACCCGATTGAGTTCAGGATGCGCAACCACACCGACACAGACCCGGATAAAAAGCTGCCCTGGTCAACCAAATACCTGAAAGAATGCATGCAACTGGGGGCCGAGCGAATCGGCTGGAAAAACAGAAGTCTGACACCGGGTGCTGTACGTGCCGGTGAATGGCAGGTGGGGTATGGCATGGGTGTAGGAACATTCGGAGCCAACCAGGGAGGTGCCGGAGCCAGAGCCAGGTTATTGCCAGACGGTACCATCATCATCCAAAGTGCCACCACCGACATCGGACCCGGAACAGGTACAGCCATGGTGCAGATTGCAGCCGATGCGCTTGGAATAACGCCCAACAGAATCAAATTTGAGCTTGGCGATTCTGCTTTTCCGAACTCGCCTTCGCAGGGAGGTTCTTCTACCATATCGAGTGTGGGATCTGCGGTAAAAGAAGTGTGCTTTACGCTAAAGCAAGAGCTGCAGAAGTTAGGTGGCGCTGCCTTTAGCGGTGCAAAAACTGAAAATGTGATGATAGGAGAGGAGGGGATTTCCCTACCGGGTAATGCTGCTGCTGTCTCTTTTGCAGACCTGCTGCAACAGCATCAACTGGAAAGCCTGGTTGTAACCGCAGAGGCAGAGCCTGGGAAAGAGCGCCGCCATTATTCGCTGTACTCTTTTTCGGTGCATTTTGTGGAGGTACAGGTGCACCCGGTAACTGGTGTAATACGCATCACCAAAATTGTGTCGTGTGCCGATGCCGGTACTATTATAAATGAGAAAACAGCCGCCAACCAGATGATAGGGGGAGCAGTAGGCGGCATCGGCATGGCTCTGATGGAAGCCGCTGTGATAGACCACCGCTATGGCCGCTACGTTACTAAAGACCTGGCAGAATACCATGTTCCGGTGCACGGCGACATTCCGAAAGCAGAAGTTATTTTTATAAACAAGCCAGATTTGATATCGAACCCACTGGGAACGAAGGGTATAGGAGAAATTGCGCTAATCGGTATGGCTCCGGCAGTAGCCAATGCCGTGTTTAACGCCACCGGCAAACGCATTCGGAACTTGCCTATTACACCAGATAAGCTGCTGATTTAGAGGTGAAAATGATTGTGAGTGAGTGAATGAATGAGAAAATAAGGTGTAGCCCTTGACTGATAATGGTCAGAAAACCTTTGGAAGGCCGTTTTCATTAGAAAAATTTATTCGTATTTCTTGGTTAGTGCTGTACCTGACCTGCCGCGAGCTTTCAGCTCGTGGTTTTAAATGAGGAGAGTTTTCATTTCGCGAGTGGCACACTTCAATTAAAACTGCAATCTTTTCTCCCTGCACTCTCCCCTGACAGTGCACTTTAGTATTGTCCGAAATAGACGTACAAGCTAGGGTTCTGTCGGGGGCCAGAACCGGGGAATGAGACTTCTAAATGCTCGCAAAAATTGAAACAGAGTGAGGCTTCCAACTCGCGGGAGTGAATTTGTTAAAGGGTACTACCGGTTCAACTATATTGTTTTCAATCAGGAAGAGTAGACACCGCTAAAAAAGTGAATACGCTTCCTGAATGAAAACCAAATATTTTGCTAACCTACGACAGCTTCACAAATTCACGCTTCGCTTGTGGTTTAATGCTGGTGAGGTCGCCTATTTTTACGGGTTTGCCGGTTTCACAGCTGTTGCGTGCTGCAATACCTACCAGAATAGACAGGGCACCGTCTCGAACACCTGCAGCCTGGTGCATGGGGTCTGATTTTACTCCCAGAAAAATGGCATCTGTCAGCAGTTTGTCGCCACCACCGTGGCCACCTTCGGCATGAGGCACTTTTATTATTTCTCTGCCTCCGAAGTTTCGTGTTAGCACAATCTCCTCATAATCTTTCTCCACTATCGGGTTACTTTCTTCTACCCAGCAGTCTATGCGGCCTTTGGTGCCGTTAAAGGCAATACGGTAGCCTTCGTATGGGGAGTAGGTGGTAAGGGAGTAGCTTACATCTACACCATTTTTATACTTAATGGTGGCCGCCATTTTATCATAAATATCGATGTCCTCTTTCCAGACACAGCCATCGCGCAGGTAGCCATCATGCTTTTCGTGGTCTACGTAGAGCTCCACCAACTGCTGCCGCTTAGTTATATCGAAATAGAAATCGCATTTGTCTTTGTGCGGGCAAGGGCGGCAGTTGGTATGCCGGAACGGATTGTTTTTACCGTAAAACTCCAGCGCGCCTGTGGCATACACTTCTTCCGGATCCGACTCGATCCACCAGTTCAGCAGGTCGAAATGGTGCGTGGCTTTGTGCACCCATAGGGTGCCGCCCTTCTCTTTGAGCCTGTGCCAGCGCCTGAAATAATCGGAGCCGTGGCGGGTGTCGAGGTACCAGTGGAAATCAACAGAAGTCAGGTCGCCTATTTCGCCGCTGTGCACCAGTTCGTATAATTTAGCGCGGTGCGGGGAGTAGCGGTAGTTAAAGGTAACGGTAACTTTTTTGCCGGTTTTCTTCTCCGTGTCCAGAATGGCCTGACATTTCTTTTCGTCGGTGGTCATGGGCTTTTCTGTAATAATGTTGGCACCCATTTCCATGCCTTTAATAATGAACTCGTGGTGCGTGTTGTCTACTGTCATCACCATCAGCGTGTCGGGCTTCACCTTTTTCATCATCTGCTCAAAATCGGTGAAGGTGGGGCACTTAAAGCCGGTTTTCTTTTTAAAGTACTCCAGGCGGCCAGGGTTTATATCGCAAAGGCCCACATACTCTACTCTTTCGCCATATTTTTCTTTTATCGATTTAGACCACATGCCCAGCGCCCTGCCACTGGTGCCTACAATGGCGATTCTCATTTTTTTGTCTGCCGCTGCGGCCACAGCCGAAAACGGATTAAGCATGACGGAGCCTGCAATAGCCGCTGTGGCCGACAGAAAGTTTCTTCTGGAAACGGCATGATCACTGTTATTCATAGGTCTTGTAAAGTTGAATGATGTATTCGATTTGTTAAACTGTTGTCCGGTTTTTTTCACCAGGCTTTGCGGTTGTAAACTAATAGCCTGTTTTATCCGCTAATTCAAGAATATGAACTAACGGTAGTTAAAATAGGGAATCCTGTTTAATAAACCATCCTGTACTTACCTGAATTTTTTGTTTATGGAGAAATTTATGGGTAAGAAAGAAGCAGGCTACAGTTGTTCGAGCTACAGCAGTAGTAGCCCTGCTTGTGCCGGTAATAAGCTATTCGTTTATTTCTTTTAGATTTACCCACCTATGCTCGCGCGCCGATCTGAAAATGGCTTCTATTACCAGCGTGTTCGCAAGCGAATCTTCTAGCGATACGGGTACCGGTTTGTTATCCCGAACAGCTTCTGTAAAGGCTGCTGCCATTAACCTGTATTGGTCGCACACATCAAATGTTATGGTCTTTACCTGTTTCTGAAGAATATCTCCTGCGTTAAGTTTTATTTCACAAGCTGTATCTTTTGGCGCATTAAACGGAATCAGGACTTCCAGTTGCTGGTTCTCTCCGAAAAAATGCATACGCTGGTAAGGCACCAGTTGGGTACTAACCGAAAAAGATACCTGCACCGATGGGAACTGCATGAGCACGCTGCTCAGTTTGTCGGTACCGAAGCCCGGGTCTGTCTCCAGGAGCGAAATAATTCTGAGAGGTTCTTCGCCGAGTACATAGCGGCAAATGGTAATAGGGTAGCAGCCTATATCCCAGATGGCGCCGCCTCCGTAGGCCGCTATGTTCCGGATATTGTCTGGTGTGATGTTAAAATAGCTAAAGCTCCCTTGAATTAACTTTATTTTGCCGAGCGTGCCCCGTTGCACCAGATCCCTGGTTTTTTGCCATTGCGGGTGCGACCTCACCATAAAGGCTTCGCCAACTTTTACCTGATGCTGGTCCCGGGCTGCTATAAGCGATTTTACCTCGTCGCTACTCAGGGCTATCGGTTTTTCGCAGAGTACATGTTTTCCGGCCTGTATACATTTTAAGGTGTATTGGGCGTGCAGGTGGTTCGGTAGCGGGTTGTAAATAATCTGGATCTCAGGGTCCGCAATCAGTTCTTCGTAAGAGCCATAAGCTTTCGGAATTCCAAACCGTTCTGCTACTACTTTGGCTTTGTCTAAGTTGCGGGAGGCTATGCCATGCACCTGGAAATCAGGATGGCCGGCCATGGCAGGTATTACTTTTTCGAGCGCAATTTTGGCTGCGCCTAATATGCCCCAATTCATTTTCATAGGTTAGCGGGATAGGGTTGTTGATTTAATTGAGAAGTTAAGTTAGTAATTTTTAGCCAGGGCAGCAGTTTTTCCTTTACTATGTGGCTACAGGAAGGTGACCCTTGGCAAAAAAATGATGGATTAGCTTCTGAAGGCAGTTTTCATTAGAAGAATTCAGTTGAGACAGGCTCATGCAAAAAAGAAGCGCTGCCGAAAATTAAGTCGGCAGCGCTTCTTTTTTGGCTTTTGAATGAATTACATTTTAAGCGGAGTCATTTTCGGAACAAGCGATTTCATGACAGACCAGGCAATAAGGTAGGCCACTGCACAAATGCAGAACACAATGGTATAGCCGGGCTCTTTGCTTCCCCAGGTAGTTTCGCTATAGTCGAACAGCATGCCGCTGCCTTTGTTGATCAGGAACGAGCCGATACCACCCGCCATACCACCGATACCCACAATGGTAGCTGTTGCTTTTTTAGGGAACATATCGCTTACAGTAGTGAAAATGTTGGCAGACCAGGCCTGGTGAGCAGAACCACCGATACCGATCAGCAACATAGCCCACCAGTAGCTGTACTGCCCTAAATACTGCGCGCCGATAATAACGAGCGGAAACAGCGCAATAATGAACATAGCTTTCATACGGCCGGCATAAGGCTCCATTCCTTTGTTGATGAAGTAGGTTGGGAAGGCACCACCACCAACCGAACCAATTACGGTAATAGTGTAAAGCAAGGCAATAGGCCACTGAATGTCAATGCCTTCCATGCCATACTGTGCTTTCAGGTAGGCAGGAGTCCAGAACAGGAAGAACCACCAAACACCGTCGGTCATAAACTTACCGAAGGCAAAAGACCAGGTTTGACGATATTTCAGGCATTGTATAAAAGAGAATTTTTGGCCGTCGTCTTCACTTTCCTGCTCAATGGGTTGCTCATTGGCAATATCATCGCTGTGAATGTACATGTACTCAGCAGCACTCAGGTTCTTGTTTTTAGAAGGAATTTCGTACATGATTAACCAGGCGATTAACCATACAAAACCAACGGCACCGATAATAATAAAGGCCCATTGCCAGCCCATGTGGTAGGCGATCCAGGGAACTACGATGGGAGCCAGAATAGCGCCTACGTTGGCACCTGAGTTAAAAATACCGGTTGCAAAAGCGCGTTCCTTTTTAGGGAAATACTCTGCTGTTGCCTTAATAGCAGCCGGAAAGTTACCTGCTTCCCCTATGGCCAATACGGTACGGCCAAGGGTAAAGCCAAAAATGCGGCCTGGTATAAAGGTGGCGAACGCATGCAGAATGGCTCCTATAGACCAAACGATAATGGACCAGGCGTATCCTTTTTTCGTTCCTAACCAATCTATAAAGCGACCAGCAAACAGCATGGAGGCAGCATACACAATAGAGAAAACACCAACAATGGTTCCGTAGTCACTATCAGTCCATCCGAATTCTTCTGCAAGCATAGGCTGCAGCAAGCTTAGTACCTGCCGGTCTAAGTAATTGATGGTGGTGGCAAAGAAGAGCAACGCGCAGATGGTCCACCGGTAATTGCCGACTTTTTGCGTGACGCTACTCGAAAGGGTAGGTTTTGTCATAAGGATAATGCGTTAAAATTTAAGTACTTTTAGTTAATGGGCTGCCCCTTTTGTTGGTTACTTACCGCTGTCGGCAAGGGTGTTTTATGACTAAAGTTGAGCTTACGTTCGTTCAAGTTAGGTAAAGGTTCACCAGTTTTGCAAGTGTCGTAAGAAAATTTGGTACTGGCCACCTGCTCTTTTGGCAGTAAGTAGCTCCTCCTGCCTAAGCACGGGTGCCGCAACAGGAGGAGCAGTGTAGAGTCTAGAATTTAAAGAAATTGTTGGCGTTGTTGTAGCAGATATCTTCCACCATCTGGCCCAGCCATTCCAGTTCGCTTTCAGGCAGTTCCCCGTTCTCTACATCGTTGCCGATCAGGTTACAAAGAATTCTTCTGAAATAGTCGTGGCGTGGGTAGGAGAGGAAGCTTCTGGAGTCGGTGAGCATACCTACAAAGCGGCTCAGGAGGCCCATGTTAGAGAGGGCGTTCATCTGCTTCTCCATACCGTCTTTCTGGTCGAGGAACCACCAGCCGGAGCCAAACTGAATTTTACCCGGTGTAGATCCATCGTTAAAGTTACCGATCATGGTCGCAAAAACTTCGTTCTGGGTTGGGTTCAGGTTGTAAAGTATGGTTTTAGCCAGTTGGTTGTTGTTATCCAGCTTGCCTAAAAACTTCGACAGTGGCTGCGCAATGTCGAAATCTCCGATAGAGTCGAAGCCAGTGTCGGGGCCAAGCTCGCGCATCATGCGTTTGTTGTTGTTACGCAGCGCGCCAAGGTGGAACTGTTGGGTCCAGCCTTTTTCGTGATCCATCAGGGCCAGGAACACCAGCATAGCCGATTTGAATTTCAGAAGTTCTTCGCCCGAAATTTCCTGCTTGCTCAGTATTTTGTCGAAGATGCTGTTTATTTCTTCGTCGGTGTAGTCAGCGGCATAGATTGTTTCCAGGCCATGATCCGATAAACGGCCACCTTGTTCATGGAAGAAATCATGCCGTTGTTTCAAGGCATCTTTCAGACCCTGGAAGTTGTTGATAGCAACACCGGATGCTTTCTCCAGTTTTTGCAGGTACTCTGCGTAACCGTCTGCTTCCGGAGCCATGGCTTTGTCGGCGCGGTAGGTAGGCAGCACTTTAATACCAAAGTCATCAGCCTTTATTTTTTGGTGGTGCTCCAGGCTGTCGGCAGGATCGTCGGTGGTGCAGATCACCTTTACGTTCATCTTTTTCAGGATGCCGCGAACGCTGAACTCGTCTGTCTGGAGCATGGCGGTGCAGGAATCGTAAATTTCGCGCGCTGTTTCAGGCTTCAGAATCTTCTCAACTCCGAAAGGTCTTTTCAGCTCCATGTGCGTCCAGTGGTAGAGTGGGTTGCGCATAGTGTAAGGCACTGTTTCGGCCCACTTCTCAAACTTGGCATAGTCATCGGCATCGCCGGTGCAGTACTTTTCATCAATGCCGTTGGTGCGCATGGCTCTCCACTTGTAGTGGTCGCCGTAAAGCCAAATCTCCGTCAGGTTTTTAAACTTGCGGTCGGAGGCGATATCTTCCGGGGGAAGGTGGCAGTGGTAATCGATGATCGGCATGTGTTTGGCATGCTCATGATATAGTTTTTGTGCCGTTTTGGTCTTGAGGATAAAATTCTCGTCTAAAAATGACATGGTGTTTTATAATAATGTATAACTAAATATAATACTTTAAATGAAGTGCTGGCCATGTTTTGGCAGCTACCCTGCTTACAGGAAAAGTGGCTTAATGTGGCGGTCAAAAATGTTTTCCGTTACGTGCTTGCCTACTTCCTCTTTGTTTGCCTTAAGGGCATCGGTAAAGGCTGCTCCTTTTTTACCTGCCAGTTTGTAAGAGCAATGGATAAGCTGCCTGAAATTGGGGTTATAGGCAGCGTTTTGCTGATCGTGGCGTACTGCCGCGGCATACTGTTCGCCAGACCAACCGGCTACTTCGGTTGCAGACGGCAATTCCTCTTTGTTAATAGAAAGCACCGTGGCATAAGGCTCTGTCAGTTCCTGGTAGTGCTCCAGGGCATCGGCGTAAATGCTTTTTGCCATTTGGAGGCCTTCTTCACTTGCGGTTGCCAGTGCTGCCAGTTCTTCGAGCCAGGTGGTACCGGCTGTTTTAACATGTATGCCCACGTCGTGTTTCTGAATAAGCTCCCTGATGGGCTTGTAAATCGAGAACTTGTCGGAGCCGCTGTGCACGCTCAGCTTAAGCGATTTCGGCAGCCCGAATTTTTCGATGGCATAGTTAATAACGAGTATGTCTTCTTCAAACTCCTTGGCAAACTGATTTACATCGCCTTCGTAATCTACGCCTTTGTAGAACTGGCCTGTAAATTTAGGAGCTATGGTTTGAACCGGTACGCCTTGCTTGGCCAGCATTTTAAGAATAAAGTAAAGTTCCACAGGGCTCTGCGGCTGGCTTACCTCATCCATAGACACCTCTGTAATAAAGGTATCGCCTCCTTTTTTGCTGGCGATGTACTCATAAATGTTTTTAGCCTCCCTGGTAGCATACAGGAACTGCGCTGCAACATTGCGCAGCAGGTTTTCATCTATAGAAAACGGTTGTGAGATACCCGGAATTGAGAATTCGCCCAGGTGATCTTTGTTTTCTTCCAGAAATGCCTCTGTTTCTTCGGCACTGGCCGGCTTGCCGATAAACTCTGCTACGTCTATGGTGAAAAAGTCGGAAACACTCAGAAACGGATCTACATTTTTCAGGTTAATGTGGTCGGCATCAACCAGGTAATCGCCTTGCCAGCCTAAGGCTTTGGTGGCGGCATCAGCTTCGGCACGTACATCGGCTGGTGACGAATTTACGGTAAGGTGCTCCCGGTTCGATTTGTTCCAGGTAGGTGTAATTTCAACGCCTGCTTCTTTTGCCTTAATAAAAGCCTGTAACTGGGCCTCGCCCTGGTGTGCAAAGCGATCGCCGATACCGAAGGAGTACTTTCCGATTGTTTTCATGGAGTTTTCTTGTTAAAGTTAAACGCGTAGTAGATGTGTGCTGTTAGTTGTAGATGATGTGGCTTTTATTATGGTATGCACCGAACTTAGCTGTTAAAATATAAGCTAAAGGCCACTAGTATGCATGAAAGTACTAAGTAACTATTTAATTCAGATTTCACAAACTTGCTGCATAGGCTTTTTCCTGCCATCAACCACAGGACAATTCGGTTTGCCTTCATTAAACTAATAACCGCTTTTGTATTGTGCCAGGAGTGCAACCTTCAATTATTCTAATGAAAATGGCCTTCCGACAGAATTTCCTGGAAAAATATCCAAGGGTGCTAAGCCCTATTGGAAGTGTATAGGCCGCTTAAAAAGCTAAAAGGTACCTGCCCCGTTTTAGGGTAGGTAAGTGCCGCAGGCAGGGCAGGTACATCTTTTCTATTTAAACTGATCCTAATTTTTCTGTTTGGGCAGTTTGCTGCAGTTGCTTCACTTCGGCTGCTACAGTTGCTGTTAGGCCTGCTACCTGGGTCAGGTCGGTTCCCCAGAAAGAGGTGTTAGCCAGTACGGCTTCAACAGTCTCTTCTGCAGATTCTTTTTCCCAGGCGCTCTTAAAGAAGTTCAGCACTTCTGGTGTGTCGTTTAGAGGCACTTGCTCGCCGTTCCACTCGCCTTTGTAGAACAAGATAAGGGCCGCAAGGGAGTGCAGGAGGCGCTGCGGCAGTTTACCGGTGCGATGGTGGAACTCCAGCACCGATGGCAGTACACGCACTTTGTATTTAGAAACAGAGTTAAGCGCAATAGAAAGCAACTCATGGCGGATAAACGGATTCTGGAAACGCTCAATCACATCGTTTGCGAACTGCTCCAGCTCTTCGGCAGGCAAATCTAAGGTAGGGACAATCTCCTCGAAAATGGCTTCTCTGATGAATTTTCCGGCTGTGGCATCTTCTACAGACTCTCGCACCGTACGCAAGCCTTGCAGGTAAGCAGCAGGCACTAGCACCGTGTGGGCACCGTTCAGGATTCTTACTTTGCGGGTGCGGTAAGGCGTCAGGTCAGATACGAACTTCACCTGCAGGCCTGCTTGCTCCGTCGGGAAGGCAGCTTCTACGGCGGCCGGAGCCTCTATTACCCACAGGTGGAAAGGCTCTGCTTTTACAACCAGGTTGTCTTCGTAGCCAATCTCCTCCTGAATTTCTTTGATGGTATCTCTTGGGAAACCTGGCACAATGCGGTCTACCAAGGTGTTGCAGAAAATGTTGCTTTCGTTAATCCAGGCTACAAATGTTTCTGGCAGGTTCCAGTGGCTGGCAAATTGCAGCACAGTCGTTTTAAGGTTCTCACCGTTTTTCTCGATCAGCTCGCAGGGTATCAGGTACAGGCCTTTGTCGGCGGCACCGTTAAAGTGCTGAAAGCGGTGGTAAAGCAGGGCCGTCAGTTTGCCAGGGAAGCTGCTTGGCAGAGTTTCCATGTCTTTGTCGGCTGCTTCAAAAGCAATACCGGCTTCGGTTGTGTTCGAAATCACGAACTGCAGCTCAGGGTTCTCGGCTCTTTGCAGGTAAGCCTGGTAATCGTCGTATGGGTTAATAGAATCAGCCACACAGGTAATCAGCCTGGTTTCCTGTGTCGGCTCGCCATTCTGAATACCTTCCAGCAGCAAATGGTAAAGTCCGTCTTGTTTGTTGAGCAGGTGCACAATGCCCTGTCCCAACGGCTGCACAATTTCAACAGCACCGTTAAAGTCTGTTTTCTCGTTCAGGATATCGATCATCCAGTCTACAAATCCGCGAAGGAAGTTGCCTTCACCAAATTGCAATACTTTAACTGGCCGTTGCTGCGGCTGGTTGGCTGATTCTCTGTTTAGTGGTTTCATAAAAGTAATCTGATTTCTGAAAGGTTGTGTTACTGTTGTTTGTTGATTTATAAACTAATTAAAGGGTGCTATATAAAAGAGCATCGGCAGCCCTGCACTAGTGTTTAGGCCGGCTCCTGGTTTGCTAATTTTACGTGCTCCGCCTGTCGTGCAGCCGGTGTGTCTGGCATTGGCTTGCGCATCGTCGATTTACGGATGATGAGTTCCGGCTTCAGAATTATTTTCTGCGACATATTGCGTTTCTCCTGTGTGCTGATCTGCTCAAAAAAGATCTCGGCTGTTATCTTGCCCATGGTTATGCTCAGCTGATCTACGGTAGTAAGCGGCGGGTCGGTAAAGGAAGTAAAAGGGTCGTTACTGAATCCTGCCAGCGCCACATCCTGGGGTATTCTGAAATTGTTCTCCTTCAGCACCTGCATGGCTCCCATGGCACCGTAATCGCTCGCCGAGAAAACGGCGTCGGGTAACTTGTCTAGTTTAAGGAGTTGCTCCATGCTATCACGCCCGTCTTCGAGTTGCAGGTTGCTTTTTATAACCAGTTCGTCAGCATACGGAATGCCATAGTCGCTCAACGCATCGAGGTAGCCCCGTAGGCGCTCTTTAAACACACTCACTTTTTTAGGGCTGGTGAAATGGGCAATGCGGGTACAGCCTTGCTGAATCAGGTGCTCTACTGCCTTATAAGCGCCCAGATAGTCGTCTATCACGATCTGGCTCACTTCCAGGGCATCAGTGGTACGGTCGAATAATACGAGCGGTACGCCCTTCTCCATTGCTTTTTTAAAGTGATCGAAGTTCTCGGTGTTCTTACCGATAGAGGCGATGATGCCATCCACCCTGGCGTTCAGTAAGGCATCTACCGTCTGCACCTCTTTCTCATAGTTGTCATAAGACTGGCAAATAATAACCTTGTAGTTGATTTTGTTGGCAATCTCTTCTATTCCTCTTACAACAGAGGAGAAGAATGCTCTATCTGCCGTAGGCACTATTATACCTATAATATGACTTTTGCCGTTCCGTAGAGCCGCCGCGATGTTGTTCGGCTGGTAATTCAGCTGTTTTGCAATCTTTAGCACAGCCTTTTTAGTAGCGTCAGAAATACGCGGGTTGTCGTTCAGTGCACGCGAGACGGTAGAGGCTGTTACATTCAGCTTTTCAGCGATATCATGAATAGTAACTTTTGGTTTGATTGTCATGTGAGGTAGAATAAGGAGCCTATGTAATTAATTCCAGAACAAACGGTTGTTTTTTAGATTTTTAAAATGTATATCTAAAGATAAGAACTGCAGCACAATAAATTATCCTGCGGGGTCCTGCTCTAGGAATTAATTCATACAGTTAAACTTTTGCCCACGAACACTCAAATCTTGCTTCCTGAGAAGAAACCTATTATCAGATTTCATGAAAAAGTAATTGCAGAAAGCAAGTTGCTTTCAGGCTTCGCTACCAGTTGGCTGGCGTAATGCCAATTCTGCAGTTACCCGTTATGCAACTCTTGCGTAATCGTTTGCGCAAAGTACAAAACTTTTTATTAAAATTAAATAGCATTTGTTAGGATACATGAAAATTATCTTCCGAAGTCCCATGATAGTTGCACTACCAACGCTCCTCTGTTGGCAATATTTAAATTATCATCTGCCCTTATAGATGCAAACATGTAGGCATTCGCTTGTAATTATCTGATGCTTCAGGAGTTGCAGGTCAGGACTCTGCCTAAGGATATAGGGTATTAATGTAATCTTAGTCTCAAATTTGCTCTCTCTTTACACTATAATAAGTGCTGTAAAGGAGGGGAAATTTAACGTGGGTTTATTTATATATCAAACTCATTTTCATGTATAAATAACATGAAATAGAAGAAAAAAAATGTTCAGCAATCGCTAACGAATGTTTGTGCAAAATAAAAAAAATGAGTAATTATGCAATCGGTTGCGCGTCGTTGTTATGATGTGTGTAGGAGACAGTGCTAAAACTCGGGAATAACAACTGCTATCTACTGCACCTGTGTTGCATCAGGTTTAGTTTGAAAACTTAACTTAATAACAGTGCCTTAGGCTGCTCTTTAAACCAGGTAATTTGTGCAATAGAATTTAATAGAAAGATATTATTAGTGGCCATATACCATAATAGGAAGAAAAGTCGGATGTTGAAGCTGATAACTGCTGCACTTCCCATAATAAGATGAAATAAATGTATGCTGCCTGCGCAAGTGTAGGAGTGTCCGGAAGAGGATATTTTATAAGTTAATTTTTTGCTAACCACAATTATATTTTATGCAATACACTTTACCTAATAAGATGAGGTATTTGTTCATGCTTCTCTTTGTATTTGCCGCCATTGGAGCGGCGCACGCTCAAAGCTTTTCCGTGAGCGGAAAGGTGATTGATGAAAGAGGGGATGGTTTGCCTGGTGTGACCGTTCTTTTAAAAGGTACTTCAACGGCGGTTCCTACAGACATTGATGGTAACTATTCCGTCTCTATTCCTAGCGGTACGGGTACCCTGGTTTTCTCTTTTGTGGGTTATGTGATGCAGGAGGTGGCCGTTAATAACCGCTCTACTATTAATGTAACGATGGGTTCTGATGCAAAAGCCCTTGAAGAAGTAGTGGTAGTAGGTTACCAGACGGTAACCAGAAGAGAATTAACCAGTTCCGTGTCATCAGTAGGTTCTAAGCAACTGCAGGATATTCCGGTAAGTACTGCCGGTGAAGCACTTGCCGGTCGCCTGGCCGGTGTGCAGGTAACAACAGCTGAAGGGCAGCCTGGTGCTGAGATCTCGATTCGGGTGCGTGGTGGTACCTCCATTTCAGGAGATAACTCTCCTTTATATATAGTAGATGGTATACAGGTAGAAAATGCGCTGTCGTTTCTTTCGCCACAGGAGATCCAATCGATCGACGTGTTAAAAGATGCTGCCTCAACTGCTATTTATGGTGCCCGAGGTGCCAATGGTGTTGTGGTAATTACCACCAAGGGCGGTAAGGAAATGCCAACCCAGATTACTTATAACGGATTTACCGGTGTAAGAAGCATTGTGAACAAGCTGGATGTTATGCGGCCTTATGATTTCGTTAACTACCAGTACCAAGTGTACAACCTGAACCAGAACCAGGAATCAAGTAATGGTTTCAGAGATCGCTATGGCCGTTGGGAAGACCTTGATATTTACCGCAACATGCCTTTCACTGACTGGCAGGAGGATGTGTTTGGTCGCGATGCCCGAAGTCAGACACATATTATAAGCCTTAGTGGTGGTTCCAAAGCCACCTCGTTTAACTTCAACCTGAATCATGTGGATGAAGAAGGTATCATGCTCAATTCAGGATTTGTACGTACACTTGCATCGTTTAAATTCGACCATAAGGTAAACGATAGAATGAGAACCGGCCTGACTACGCGTTACAGCCGCCAGAGAGTAGACGGTGTGGGTACATCCAGCTCAGGATCTCAAGGTACTAACCGCCTGCGCAACTCTGTTCGGTTCAGGCCATTTATGGCTCCGGGTATGGAGAACCAGGTAGATGAGTTTGATCCTGACTATTTCGCCCTTACGAACCTGACCAGCCCTGTATTGCTGGCAAACCAGGAACTACGGGAAGATAACCGTAACGACATAATCGTGAACGGCTGGTTTAGCTACGACCTTATTAAAAATCTGACCTTTAAAAGTGTATTTGGTATATCGGCTACAGACAGGGAGCAAAATACCTTTAATGGACCAGTAACTGCCATTGCCAGACAAAACAACGCAC
The DNA here is from genome assembly GCF_008017455.1 of Pontibacter qinzhouensis. Lineage (GTDB taxonomy): Bacteria > Bacteroidota > Bacteroidia > Cytophagales > Hymenobacteraceae > Pontibacter > Pontibacter qinzhouensis. Next base: position 61,819 of record NZ_VRTY01000019.1, read on the forward strand.
AGCCAGTAGTGCAGTTGAATGCAGGACAGCAGTTGTCGATCACAAACTCCAATGTGCTTACTTATAAGACAACTTTGGGCGATAATCATGGTATTAATTTTATGATAGGCGAGGAGACATGGCAACGAAGAACCAGTTCAAAAAACATCCAGACCAGATGGTTGCCTGTTGATATAACCGCCGAACAGGCATATGCAGGCATTCAAAGAGCAACTCCTCCCCCAGGTCTCATCCAGTCATCTCCTACCACCAACGAATATGAGGAAACACTGTTTTCTTTGTTTACAAGCCTTGGGTATAACTTCAAAGAAAAATACAGAGCTACATTTACAGTAAGAAGAGACGCTTCGTCCTTATTTGCCCCAGAAAACAGAGTAGGTGTGTTCCCTTCCGCCGCTTTTGCATGGCATATCGGCGATGAGAACTTTCTGTCCGGTACAAGAGACTGGCTGTCTGACCTGAAAGTTAGAGCAAGTATTGGTGCCGTAGGTAACAACAGAATTGGTAACGACCTCTGGAAGACGATGTTTATAGCCTCAACAAACGATGGCTATGCTTATACCGAGGCGATTGATCCGGGATTTGTTGCTGATTACCTGGCTAACCGAAATCTAAAATGGGAAACAACCTTGTCCAGAAACGTAGCCCTCGATTTCTCTATCTTCAATAACAAAATTAACGGTTCCGTAGACTTTTATCAAAATACCACAAGCGACCTACTTTTACTAGCTACTATTCCGCAGACCAGTGGCTACACCAGGCAACAGCAGAACGTTGGTAAAACAGAAAATAAAGGTATAGAAATTCAGTTAGATGGTATGGTGATAGATACAAAAGACTTTACCTGGAACGCTAACTTCAATATTGCCTTTAATAGAAATAAAGTAGTGAGCCTTGGCCTCGATAATAATGGTCAGCCACTGAACTCTTACTTAGTGGAGTCTGGCTGGATAAATGCCACTTATCAGGACTTTATGGTATCAGTAGGGCAGCCTGTAGGCTTGTTCTATGGTTACGAAACAGCTGGCTTCTATACTGTGGATGACTTTGTTTTGGACACCAACGGTCAATTTGTACGGTTAGCTAATGGCAACTTTGTATTAAAAGATGGTGTGCCAAACAGCCAGAACATTGCATTAGGTAACAGAGCACCAATGCCTGGCGACCTGAAACTTGCAAAATTATCTGATTCTGAAACGATGCTGATCGGGCCGGAAGACAGAAGAATATTAGGAAATGCGCAACCTAAATTTATAGGTGGTTTAAACCAGCAATTTGCCTATAAAAACTTCGACATGAGCTTGTTCATGAACTTCTCTTACGGCAACAAAGTGTATAATGCGAACAAAATTGAGTTTACAACACTCTACGAGCAACGCGATAATAACATGCTCTCCGTTATGAACAACAGATGGCAGTGGTATGATGGCAATGGCATGATGGTAACCGATCCGCAGCAGTTAGCCGCTATGAACGAGAACACGGAATACTGGACACCCGCCAGAGGCCACTACTTCCTGCATTCTTATGCTATAGAAGATGGTTCTTTCCTGCGTATCAGCAACCTGACACTTGGTTATTCTATTCCAGAGAGCCTGCTCAAGAGAGCAAAAGTGTTCTCAAAATTCAGAATATATGGTACAGTTAACAACTTGCTTACCTTAACCGGGTACTCTGGTTACGATCCGGAAGCAAGCACCCGTCGTAGCAACCCGCTTACGCCAGCTGTTGATTATGCAGCTTATCCGCGTAGCCGATACATACTTGGTGGTGTTAACGTGACATTCTAATTTCAAAATCAACAAGTAATGAAAAATAAGTATATAAAAACACTGCTTTTTTCTGCAGCTATCGGATCAGTTTTTGCTCTTTCTTCCTGCGAGGATTACCTGGATGTTGAGAACCCTTCTACATTGTCTCAGGATGTGGTTTTTTCTAGCATCTCTTATACAAGTTCCGCATTAACTGGTGTTTATAACCAGCTTCCTGGCGACAATGGCTATGGTAGCCGTGTTTCTACTCTATACCCTAATGCTGCTGACGACTTCAGGGTTGGCGGCGACCATAACCCCCAGACAAGAACCGGTATTGCACACTATGGGGCCAGCGCGAACAACACCGAGTTGAATCTGCCTTTTTTGCAGATGTACACTGGTATTGAAAGAGCCAATATCTGTATTAAATATATCCCGGAGTCGGCCCTTTATACAAATGGTAGTGCTGCCGAGCAGGCTACTATGCGTAAATTCCTTGGCGAAGCTCTTACCCTCCGCGCTCAGTTTTACCACGAGCTAATTCGTAACTGGGGTGATGTACCAGCACAGTTTGAGCCGTCTTCCTTGATGGCCGACCTGTACATCGAAAAAACTAACCAGGATGAGATTTATGATAAACTATTGGAAGACCTTGCTGTTGCTGCTGACCTGGTGCCGTGGCGAGGAGAGTCGAATGACCCAACTACCCGTGTTACAAAAGCCGCTGTAAAAGCACTTCGCGCCAGAATTGCCCTGGCTCGTGGTGGCTACGCTCTCCGCAGAGACAGCCGAGTAATGGAGCGTCGTGCCAACTACAGAGAATATTACGAAATTGCCCGTAACGAGACACGCGACATCATTCAAAGTGGGCAGCATGGCCTGAACCCTGTGTATGAAAATGTTTTCAGATCGCTGCATGGCTCTAGCCGTATGGATCCTAATTATGAACTTATTTGGGAAGTAGGTGCCTTTGGTGGTAATGCTCGTACCGATACAAAATTAGGTTATGCTAACGGCCCCAGAATTGATGCCGCCAACACCACCTACGGGCAGGCAAACGGCCTGATTGAATCTGTGCCAATATATTTCTACGCTTTTGACTCTATTGCTGACTCTAGAAGAGATGTTACACTAGCTTATCTTTCCGTAAATGCTACAAACCAGAAACTGCTGACGACACCTATGCTGATGCGTGAAGGTAAATTCAGAAAATACTGGACTTCTATTGCAGGAACTAACCAGACATTAGGTATTAACTGGCCCATTATTCGCTATGCAGATGTGTTACTTATGTTTGCAGAAGCTGAGAACGAACTGAATGGCGGACCAACAGCCGATGCCATTGCAGCTTTTGAAGCCGTTAGAAGAAGAGCCTACACCGGTTACGAAAACAGTATGGGCACTACACCAACTGGGCAGGAGGCATTTTTTAACGCCCTTGTAAACGAAAGATACCTGGAGTTTGGCGGTGAGGGCTTACGCAAATATGACCTGTACCGCTGGAACCTGATTCCTAAAATGATAGCCGATACAAAAGCAAAGTTACGTGCCATGATGAATGGAGAAGGGCGATATGTTAATGTGCCGCAGTACGTGTTCTTTAAACCAAATGCCCTAAGAGGCGCTGGTGTAACGGCGCGCGAGGAGGCAAACAGCTTCGAACTACTGGCTGGTTTTAATGCTGATGGAACTCCAATGGTAGGTTCAGTTAGCCAGGTAATGTACCAGGCTAATACAACAACTACTGCACCTGAAGGCTATACCCGCATTAACTGGAGAGCCTCCATCACTGAAGATCATATTACAGGTTCTGCGAGAGGTTTTGCCAGCCAGTTCCAGCAAAACAAGTCTGAGCTGTTCCCGATCTTTACTGGCGTATTGAACCAGAACTACCGGTTAACACAGGATTACGGCCATCAATAAGATCTTTTTAATCAAGAAATAAAAACATAGTTATGCCTACACATTTAAATAAAATATATCGGACCTTACTTCCTGTTATTTTTCTGGGAGTTTTGGCAATTGCCTGTAAGCGAGATGATGATGAGCTTGAACCAATGAGGCTGTTTACGCCTACCACTATAAACTCGGTAGCTGGCGAAACGCAGGTAAGGCTCTTCTGGAACGCTTCTCTTTATACCACGGCAAACGATGGCGTTACCTATACTGTAGAAGTTGCCGCTGACACGCTGTTCAGTTCTCCAGTTGTTTTATCTTTGGTAACAGATACATCTGGGGTTGTGTTTAAAGACACACAGTTAGATATAAAGAAGAAGTATTTCGCCCGTATTAAGGCAAATGCGACCGCCACCAGGCCCGAATCTAAATGGATTACCAGTAATGGCTTCAGCATTAGAGGCGAACAGCTTTTTCTGGTACCTGCTAGCTCAGAGGTAAGAGACAGAACAGCCATATTAAGATGGCGTCCATCCACTGGCCTGAGCAGAATTATGCTGGGTGCAGTAAACGGAACAGGAACAGAAATAATGTTAACGGAAGAAAATATTGCCAATAACTTTATTCAGCTAACCGGTTTAACTCCAAGCACAAAATATGTTGCTGAGATCTTTGCAGGTACACAGAGCAAAGGCACGATTACTTTCGAAACAATTGCACCAAGTATCTACACCACGTTGTTGAACGCAGGCGGTGATCTTGCAGCAGCCATTGAAGCTGCAAGTAATGGCGATCTGATAGGTCTGGAGCCAGGAACGTATGATTTATCAGCAGGTAGGACCTTTATAACCGGTAAAACCATCACCATACAATCGGTTTCCGGTAACCCGGCTGATACGAAAGTGAACTTTAAGGAGATAACGCTTAAAGGTTCTGGTGCTGGTGTTAAACTACAAGGTATCGATTTTGACGGTGGCCCGGGTGCTGCCGACTACTTCCTGAACCTGACAGGGCTTAACGCTGATGGTGAAGCGGCAACATTTTCTTCCATCACGTTAGAAAATTGTATTGTAAGAAACACTGTAAATTGTTTTTTAAGAGGCAATAGAGGTGGTAACAATGCACATAAAATCGACTTTATCAAGCTCAACAATTGCCTTATGTACAATAACGGCGATTCGTATACTTACCTGACCATGGACAAAATGGAGTTCAACCGCTTAGATGTTACCAATTCGACCTTCTACAATGTTGGCCGTGCATTTATTGGTTGGGCCACAAACATTACGGGACAGCCAAAACCAACTGTTCTGATTGACCAGTGTACATTCAACAACTTTGGATCCAGCGCCAGAAACCAGATTTTGTTTGATGCCAATGCTAACCCTGTTGATTTTACCATGCAGAACTCTATTATTGCCAACACGCCTAAGCCAGGGCAATCAATTGGGAATAACCTGCTGAGAGCAATTGGGCCGGGTTCGGTGCTGGAGTTTAAAAACAACAATTACTTTAAAATGACCAATGGTGCTTCGCCTGCTGTTGATTTGATAATTCCGGAAGCCTTTACCCAGACTAACAACAAAACCATTGACTTGGGCTGGACGGCAACTACCTCAGACTTTACGCTTCCGACTTCATCTGAGCTTAGAACAGCCGGTACTACAGGTGGCGCAATAGGCGACCCACGCTGGACAAGATAATTTTTTTACATAAAAAAAGTGTGGCCGCTTTGGCCACACTTTTTCATTTTACAAAGAACCACGCACCTAAATTGTATTATCATCGAGGTATCGGAATGATTGTTGCAGCCTTATGGAAAGCCAAATTTAACTTAAAGAGTTATGGCAATTAGCTAAAAGCAACTGCTCCCTATAGGAAGTTAATTCGATTGTACCCTTGACCCCAAAACACCTATTTAAGCTTTGGAAGGCCTTTTTTATTTAAATAATTTAGCCGAAGCTTAACTTACTTAATTCTGATTTACATCTTATCCCTAATTCCCCACACTATGACCCCAAAATATAAGTCTGGTTTTAAAGTGCAACTGCTGCTGCTGTTGGCGTTATTTACACTACAAGCTACCGCTCAAAACCTGACGAAAGAATTTCCGAAATCATTTACTGTAACAGTTACGAACCCGCTTCAAGAAGAGCGGCAGGATGTAATGGTTTTTCTGAAAGCCGATGAGCTAAAGAAAACGGCATTAGCTTTCAATCCGAAAGCATTTGTGGTGCTTGACGGGAAAACTGAAATAGCCAGCCAGTACAACAGCCGCAAAGACGATCATGAGGGGCTGGTGGTAGTATTAGATAAACTGGAGGCCGGTAAATCGAAGAAACTGACGGTGCGGTACAACGAGAAAGGTGAGAAACCACGAACTTATACCAAACGAACACAAGCGGAGCTATCGCACAAAGTAGGTGGAGAGTTTCAGAACCGTAAGTATATAAACGGGGAGGAGTTCGTGAACGTTGACTCGCTGCGTGTGCCGGATGAAGTAACCGACCACTCGTTTTTTATCCGTTACGAGGGACCGGGATGGGAATCGGACAAAGTAGGTTACCGGTTTTACCTGGATTGGCGCAACGGCACCGATGTATTTGGCAAAACAACAAAAGACATGGTGCTGCAGAACGTGGGCCAGGATGGCTACGACTCTTACCACCACCTGCAGGACTGGGGCCTGGATGTACTGAAAGTAGGCAAATCGTTGGGCGTGGGCACACTGGCCATGTTCGATGCCGGCAAAGCAAACCGCGTAGAGAAAACAGACAGCATGATCAGCGTAATCCGTGAAAATGGAAATCTGTACTCTTCTATTGTAACCGATTATTATGGCTGGAAAGTAGCCGGCCATGTGCTGGATGTGAACTCCAGGCTGAACATACATGCTGGCAGCAGACTAACGCAACACCTGGTAAGCCTGAAAGGTGGTATTCCGCAAAATCTTAGTACCGGTGTAATTAAAGACAAGAAAGCAAAACTTTATACAAACAAAGGAAGCCAGGGGCAATGGGGCTATATTGCCAGCTACGGCAAGCAAAGCCTGAATGGTGCTGGCGATAATTTAGGAATTGCCGTCATTTTCCGTCCGCAGGATTTTCAGGAGTTTACCGAAGACGAAAACAGCCACATCGTTAAACTGACACCAGCAGGAGGCAAACTCGAATACTATTTCCTGGCAGCCTGGGAACTCGAGCCAGAAGGCATTACAACAGAAGAAGAATTCCTGAAGTACCTCGACAAAACAACACGAGAATTAGCCAGCCCTGTACAGGTTAAAATAGCAAAGCGATAATACATCACCTTCACCTAACATAGCCTAAAACTTTCAACTTGCCTTGTCCGGCTAAATTATTATAATGAAAATGCCCTTCCGAAGAAAATCTGTTGATTTTTAGTCAAGGGGTGAGCCAGCTTTTGGGAGTAAGGAAGAGGGTGACAGGATATAAAATACATATGAATAAACAATTTAAGAAGGCCATACTTTTCAGTTTGCTGTTTCAGGCAGTAGGCCTTATAAGCTGTGCACAACAACCTGCTAAAGCCACCATACAGGCGGCTACTGAGGAACCAGTAGCGTTTCCGGGCGCAGAGGGCTTTGGTAAAAATACGACAGGTGGTCGTGGTGGGCAGGTAGTTACAGTTACAAACCTCAACGACGATGGCCCAGGCAGTTTACGGGAGGCAATCCGGAAAAAAGGACCGCGTATTATCGTGTTCGGCGTATCTGGTACCATAGCCCTGGCCTCACCGCTCGACATAAATAACCCGGACGTTACCATAGCCGGGCAATCGGCCCCCGGAGACGGTATTTGCCTGAAAAACTACCCGGTTAACATTAAAGCCGACAATGTTATTATGCGGTATCTGCGGTTCAGGCTTGGCGACGAAACCGAACAGGAAGCCGATGCACTTGGTGCCAACAAAGGCATGAACAATATTATAATTGACCATTGCTCCATGAGCTGGGCCACCGACGAATGTGGTTCTTTTTACCGGAACAAGAATTTTACACTGCAGTGGTGCATCCTTTCCGAAAGCCTGAACCAATCGGTGCACGCGAAAGGCGACCATGGCTACGGAGGCATTTGGGGTGGCGAAGGAGCAACCTTTCATCATAACCTGATTGCCTCACATACCAGCCGTACCCCTCGTTTCAGCGGATCAAAAACAACACCTAACTCACCAGATGAATTAGTTGATTTCAGAAACAACGTTATTTATAACTGGGGTGCCAACAGTGTGTACGGAGGCGAAAAAGGGCGCTACAACATGGTTAATAACTATTTTAAGCCTGGCCCGGCAACTACTTCCTCTAAAAAAGACCGCATTGTTGAAATTTGGCGTCCTTATGGCCAGTTTTATGTTGCAGGTAATTATGTAGAAGGGGCTGCTGCCATCTCAGCAAACAATTGGGCTGGTGGTGTGCAGGGCGAAAACCCTGATTCTGCCAGAGTGGCTGCCCCACACAAAGTAGTACCGATTCGGGAACAAGATGCAGCCAATGCCTATGAACTGGTGCTGCAACAGGCAGGAGCAAGCTACAGGCGCGATGCCGTAGATACCCGTGTTATAGCTTTTGTTAGAGCCAATAACCCGGCAGGAGGTCAGAAAAAGAACGGCATCATAGATTCGCAGAACGATGTTGGCGGTTGGCCGGAGTTGAAGTCTGCGCCGGCACCAGCAGATGCAGACAAAGATGGTATTCCGGATGAGTGGGAGAAAAAGCACAAGTTAAACCCTAACAATGCTGCCGATGCCGCCCAAAATACGCTACACAAGCACTACACCAACATAGAGGTTTACTTAAACAGCCTGGTAAAAGGGTAATAGCCTTTGCAGGTTATCTACTTTATCAAATAAAAGTTTAGTAGTAGTTGGGTCTGGTACAAAAGGTTTACGCTGAAAGATTACAAAGACAATGCTGCAATTACTGCAGAATTTTAATAACTAATTCAGATCAGAATGAAATTAAGACATGTAGCCTTATCGGTGTTGGTGTTAATGGCAGCAGCCTGTAACACCAGCAACCCAACTGCCAAGAGCACAGCAGTCAATCAGCAGGATTTAGAGAAGCCATGGTCGGTGCAGATGGCCGATTCTGAAATAAAAAGAACGCCTAAAGGTTGGATGATTGATTTTGCTCCAAAGCCCAAATGGGATTATACACAAGGCCTTTTTGCCAGCTCGATCGACCGTGTTTACAAACGCACCGGCGACGAAAAGTATCTGAACTACATCAAAGCCTTTGCCGATACCATGATCAGCGAGAGCGGCACGATCATGACCTATAAGAAAACCGACTATAACATAGACCGCGTAAATCCCGGAAAGTTCCTGATAGAGCTACACAAAGAAACTGGCATTGAGAAGTATAAACTCGCAGTAGAGGAACTTCGCGACCAGATGCGCACGCACCCGCGTACAGCAGAAGGCGGTTTCTGGCACAAAAAGATTTACCCGCACCAGATGTGGCTCGATGGGCTGTATATGGGCTCTCCGTTTCTGGCGCAGTATGCCAAAGAGTTTAACGAGCCAGCCCTTTTCGACGATGTAGCCAACCAGATTTACCTGGTCGACAAGTACACCTGGAACGAAGAAAAAAGGCTGTTTCACCATGCCTGGGACGAGAAGAAAGAACAGAAATGGGCAGATCCTGTAACCGGTAGAGCTCCTGAAGTATGGGGCCGTGCCATGGGTTGGTTCGCCATGTCGCTGGTAGATGTGCTGGACTTTATGCCAAAAGACCATCCGAAAAGAGCCGACATAATTCGTGTAACCAAGAAAATGGCAGGTGCTATAAAACAATACCAGGACCCCGCCACCGGGCTTTGGTGGCAGGTAGTAGACCAGGGTGGCCGCGAAGGAAATTACCTCGAAGGTTCTGCCTCCACCATGTTTACTTACTTTTTAGTTAAAGCGGTTAAGAACAACTATATCGAGCAGGAATACCTGCAGACTGCCCAAAAAGGCTTCGATGGCATTACCCGCGATCTGATTCGCAAAGAAGCTGATGGCACCATTAGCCTCATTGATATTTGTGCGGTGGCTGGTTTAGGAGGCACACCATACCGCGACGGGACTTACGAGTACTACATATCGGAGCCACGCCGTGCGAATGACCCGAAAGGAGTTGCACCTTTTATTATGGCAGCGCTGGAGTTCGAAGAATTACAAAAAACAACGTCGCGCTAAGGTTTATGAAACAGATCAAAAAGCTTTCGGTGCTACTAATTTTACTGTTTTGTGCATTTATACAGGGGCAGGCGCAGAAACACGACTTTGTAGTAGCAAAAGATGGCTCCGGCGATTTTAAAACGGTGCAGGAAGCCCTGCAGGCGGTGCCGGATTTCCGGAAAAAAACCACTACCATTTTTATTAAGAATGGTATCTACAAAGAGAAGCTAACCCTGGCCGCCACCAAAACCAATGTAAGGCTGGTAGGAGAAAACGTAAAATCCACTGTTCTGACATACGACGATTTTGCCTCTAAAAAGAACCGGTTTGGCGAGGAAATAGGCACCACCGGCTCTACCAGTTTCTTTGTGTTTGGCGACGATTTTTCAGCAGAGAATATCACGTTTGAAAACTCCTCTGGGCCGGTAGGGCAGGCAGTAGCAGTTCGGATAGATGGCGACCGAGTTATGTTTACAAACTGCCGGTTCCTTGGCTTTCAGGACACACTGTACCCGCATGGCGAAAAAAGCAGGCAATATTACAAGAACTGCTACATAGAAGGAACAGTAGATTTTATCTTTGGTTGGTCAACTGCCGTTTTCGAAGATTGCGAAATCTTCTGCAAAAAGGACGGAGGCTATGTTACAGCTGCTTCTACTGAACCCGAAACGCCTTTTGGTTTCGTTTTCCTGAACTGCCGCATCACTGGCGATGCACCGGCAAATTCTTTTTACCTGGGCCGGCCATGGCGACCATTTGCTAAAACAGCCTTTATAAACTGCACTTTAGGCAAACAAATTAAACCCGAGGGCTGGCACAACTGGAACAAACCAGACGCAGAGAAAACCACAGTATATGCCGAGTACAACTCCAAAGGGCCCGGAGCCGCACCTGCCAAGCGTGTAAACTGGGCAAAACAACTTACGCCGCAGGAGGCACAGCAATACACCCCAGATAACATATTTAAAGACTGGCAACCCGGCAAAGCCTATACCGCCACTAAATAGAAGGCAGACCCTTGACTGAAATATTGCTAAAAAGCTTCTGGAGGGCAATTTTATTAGCATAATTAAGATAGGACGAAGCGCTGCCTGAGCCTGAGATTCAGGAGAATGAAAATGCAGGCTGGTGCAATTATTACACCTTCAGCACATGCAGAAATTTATAATGTATAGTAACCATTTAGTTCAATAGTATCATGATTAAACAGAAATCTATTAGCCGGTTGGTGCTGGCACTCGGTCTTGCAGGTTTGCTGCTGTCTTCCTGCCAGAAACAGGGAGGGGCTGGCGCCTCATCAGAAGTAAGTACAACCGATTCGTTCGATGTTTATGAGGGCGTTGAGTTCGACATGCCGAAGGTGCAGGAGCCAACTTTTGCCAACAACAGCGTGCGCATAACCGATTTTGGTGCGGTAGGCGATGGCCTTATCAAAAACACAAAGGCTTTTGAGCAAGCCATAGAAGCAGTGGCAGCCAAAGGTGGTGGCAAAGTAATCATTCCGCGCGGCATGTGGCTGACCGGCCCGATTATTCTGAAAAGTAACATTAATTTACATACAGAGGCAGGAGCACTCGTTATATTCAGCAAAGATTTTAACGATTACCCGGTTATAGAGACCAGCTTCGAAGGCCTCGACACCTACCGTTGCATTTCGCCTATTTATGGCAAAGACCTGGAGAATATTGCCATTACAGGCTCAGGTACTTTTGATGGAAATGGCGATGCCTGGCGCACTGTAAAGAAAAGCAAGCTGACCGAATCGCAGTGGAAAGATAAAATAAAAAGTGGCGTGCTCAGCGACGATGGCCAAATGTGGTACCCATCTGAAATGGCTAAAAAAGGCGATACACCTGGCAGCAATTTTAACGTGCCGTTCTACAAAACCAAAGCTGAATACGAAGCGGTAAGAGATTACCTGCGACCAGTTATGGTGAGCATTGTGGGTTGCAACAAAGTGCTACTCGACGGACCTACTTTCCAGAACTCTCCTGCCTGGAACCTGCACCCGCTCATGAGCGAAAACGTGATTTTGCGCAACCTGAACGTGCGTAACCCCTGGTACTCACAAAACGGCGACGGCGTGGACCTGGAGTCTTGCAAAAACGTGCTCATTTACAACAATACCTTCGATGTGGGCGACGATGCCATCTGCTTTAAGTCTGGCAAAGACGTAGACGGCCGCAAAAGAGGCATGGCCACTGAGAATGTAATCGTGAAGAACAACGTGGTATACCACGGCCATGGTGGTTTTGTAGTTGGCAGCGAGATGTCTGGTGGTGTTAAGAATGTGCACGTCTCTAACTGCACCTTTATGGGCACCGATATTGGCCTGCGCTTTAAGAGCACACGTGGTCGTGGCGGCGTGGTAGAAAACATCTACATCTCCAACATCGACATGATAAACATCCCGACCCAGGCTATCAGCTTTAACCTGTTTTATGGCGGCAACTCGCCCGTACTGGAAGTAGACCAACGTGCCGACGACGAAGCCAGAGACGAGAAGCCGGTGCCGGTTACAGAAGAAACACCTTCGTTCAAAGATATTTACATGAAAAATATTCGTGTGTCTGGTGCCGATGAGGCGCTGGCCCTGCAAGGCCTGCCAGAAATGAATCTGCAGAACGTGAGTCTGGAAAATTCGCTACTGAAAGCCAAGAAAGGCATTTCAGCTGTTGATGTTGATGGAATTAAGCTGAAGAACGTGCAGGTAATTGCAGAGAAAGGCTCAGCCCTTACGATCTACAACAGCAAGAACATACAAGTGAGCGGCCTCTCTTATAACGAGACAAAGGAGCCAGCAGTAAAGGTGCTTGGCCCTTTAACACAAGGCGTAAAACTCGACTCCAAAGATTATAAGGATGTACAGAAGCAGGTGGCGAAAGGAACCGACCTTAGCAAAACTGCTCTTACAATGGAATAATTTATTGCATACTGCGCACAAGCATCAGGTTTATGCGCAGTATGCTTTTTATCTCCTGAGTTTAATTCAAGCCTAGAGCTAATTAACAGCACAAATGCCTCCTGGAGGCCATTTTCAATCTAATTTCTGAAAAGCAGCTTTGCTACATCCGTTACACGCATAGAAGGCACAAGTGCCAATGCGTTCGGAAATGGAACCAATAGAAGTAGGTAATAATAACAAAGTCATTTTCAGTCACGCGAAAAGTGCCGGCGGCGAACTGAAACTGGTAACAATAGGAACGGGCAGGGCTGTGCTTAACACCACCGTAGGTGTAAATAAGTTTATGCACAACGGAGTAAAAATGGTAGCCGGTACTTACACTGCCATATCGCATTCTACTATTTTTGAGGGAACAGGCTCACTGGTGGTTTCTATTGTAACGTCTGTAGCTGCTGAACTGGAAAAACAACGTCACCTCTTTCTCCTCCTGTTGAAATAATGTGCCATAACCTGTTTTAAATGAACAAAACCAGATTTAATGTAATGCGCAAGATAGTAGCAGGTCTTTTGCTGTTAGGTAGCATCAGCCTGATAAGTATGTCTTTTATTCCACAGAAAAAGAAAGTAACCACCCTTTATCTGATCGGCGATTCTACTGTGGCCGATTACACTGATTACGATGGAGAAGATTATCTGAACACACGTTACCCGGTTACTGGTTGGGGCCAAATGTTTCAGCCCTTTATGCGCCCCGACAGCCTTTCTAAAATCAGGCAACTGATTAAAACAGATAGTGTGGTGGTGGCAGACAAAGCCAGAGGGGGCCGCAGCACCCGCACCTTTTTTGAAGAAGGCCGTTGGGCGACTGTGTATAACGAGCTGAAGAAAAACGATGTAGTTATGATCCAGTTCGGGCACAACGATGCGGCCGAAAACAAACCAGAGCGCTACGTGAACATACAAGGCTACAAAGAGTTCCTGAGGCTGTTCGTAAACCAGACCCGCGAAAAAGGTGGCATCCCGATTCTGCTCACGCCGGTGGCAAGAAACTACCCCTGGAAGGACGGCAAACTGACCAATGTGCACGGAGACTACCCGCAGGCAGTGAAGGAGGTGGCAAAGGAGCTGCATGTTTACCTGCTGGACCTGAACCAATTGTCTATGGACGCTTTTACGGCTAAAGGGGAGGCGTTCGTAACAGAACATTATTTCATGAACCTGCCGGTCGGTAAATACAAGGCGTATCCCGAGGGTCAGAAGGATAACACACATTTTCAGCAGGAAGGCGGCAAAGCAGTGGCGCAGCTTGTTTTTAATGGCATGAAACAACTAAAACTTCCGCAAGCCAAATAATTTCGCAAACAAAGTTCATAAGCAGCATCTTGAATTTTTTGTTCTTTTTGTATCAAGAATAAAGCTGTAAGGCAAAGTCTCCGGGAGGTTTTTATTATTAGAAAAATTAAGTTGTACAATAGCTGGCAAACGAAATACTAAAGCCGGACTTGCGACTTAACCAACTTAAGAAATGCTAAAATAGGATAAGGCAAGGCTTACGACTACAAGTTTTTCTGCCTTTGCAAAAAACTTGGTTTAATCACTGCCTGGTTCGCATTTGAGTATTATATAATGTAAATTTGAAAAGATACATTCCTGTTCGGCTGAGGGAAAGAGTACGAAGAACCACTACTGAAATAAAGCTAGCCTTATGCGCCTAAAATGTTTCTGCCTTACTCCTGAGTACCGAAAAAAGGCCCTCTGGCTCCTTCTGCTGCTGCTTCCTCAAACTTATCTTTTTGCT
>NZ_VRTY01000190.1 GCF_008017455.1 Pontibacter qinzhouensis
TTTTGGCGCTGTCTTGTTTTTTGTGTCTTAACTACTGATTCACAATTAATTAAACCCAAAACTCGCGTTACATAAAACTCTTGCCACTAAAATTTTAAAATTTGGTGCTTTAGTTATCTCACTTAGTGCATTGTTGGGATTCTTCATGATAGGATTTTCACTTAGAGATATGATGCTAATGATGTTGGGGGTTTCCTTAATTATCATCTATGTCTGGTACAGTATATTTGAAAAACCAAAGATTAGGTTGAAGCAGGACCTCGAAAAAGGGATAAAGGTTACTCAGGCAGCGACTGTTAATAAAATCAAAAACAAAAAGGAAGGAAAAAGTTACCTAATGAGCAATGGGTTAGAAGTTAAAGAAAGTGACTTTGAAGATGAAAATTTAATAGAGGGAAGTGTAGAAGAAGGTATTGAGCTTATTATAACCTATACTTCTTACCATAAAATGATACTAAACATAAAAAGCAAAAGTACGGCACTTAACCAAATATAGCAGTAAGGCTTCGGCAAATGCCTCGCCATCTGCTATACCACACCGTTACCTGCAAGTTAAAAATAAAGCTTTTTCTGTGTAAGGTTTGTTTCCTGAAAAAGAAACTTATAGTTTTATTGAAACGTTTAAAAGAGTGAAAGAGAAATTTAAAGTAAGGTTTCTTGAAGAAGCTGCAGAGTTTCTTGACAATCTAGATGAAAAAGCTAGAGAGAAGATAATCTATAACGTCCGGAAAGCCCAGATAGCAAACGACAAAGAAATATTCAAAAAGCTGACAGACGAAATATGGGAGTTCAGAGCCCTTTATAACAAAACCTATTATAGGCTTTTTGCTTTTTGGGACAAAACTGAAAAGAGCGATACAGTTGTCATTTCGACCCATGGGCTTGTTAAGAAGACAGGCAAAACGCCAACCGGCGACCTTGAAAAGGCTGAACGGTTAAGGAAGCATTATTTTAACCTTAAAACTAAATGAACCATGGAAAAGAAAACACTTAAGTCATATAGCCTAGAAGAAATCACCGACAAGCATATCGGTAGAAGAGGCACACCCAAGAGGGAAGCATTCGAGTACGAGTTACGTCTGGATTTACTTGGAGAAGCAATCAAGCAGGCGCGTAAAGAGCGCAACCTGACACAAGAAGAGCTCGGACGACTCGTGGGGGTTCAGAAAGCACAAATTTCCAAGCTTGAGAATAGCCTTACGGACGCAAGGTTCGAGACGGTGATAAAGGTGTTCAGGGCGTTAAACGCTAAAATCAATTTTAGTGTGGAACTACTTAACCATAGCGTTAAAGTGGCTTGAAACAAAGAAAACCAGCAGGTAACATTGTATAAACATCATGCTACGGCCGACGGCCTAGCGCGTCGTTTACACGAGACCGTTGGCGGTCATGCATAGAAACAAAAACAAAAGCTTGTAGTATATACAAAAAGAATATACCTTTATGTAAAACTTACTAACATGAAAAACCTATCACTAAAGCTGGAGGACAATATTTTTCAGGAAACTGAGAATATTCTATCCAAAGTGAATAAGAACAGAAACAGATATATAAACGAGGCTTTGGAGTTTTACAACAAGTTTCAAAAACGCAAGCTCCTTAGCAAACAGCTCGACAAGGAATCAAAGCTTGTAGCCACCGATTCCCTTTCAGTATTAGCGGAATTCGAAGCGCTGGGCGATGAAAGCTAAGCAGTATGAACTCTGGATTGCCGATTTAAATCCAAGGATTGGGACTGAAACAGGAAAAGTGAGACCTGTCGTTATCATTCAAACGGATCTTCTTAACAAATCCCATCCCTCTACTGTCGTTTGCCCCGTGACTACCAATGTTCAACCTGAATCACACATATTAAGGATTCACCTGAAAAGAGGAACAGCTAACTTAAAAGAGGATTGCGACGTTATGATTGACCAAATCAGAGCAATTGACAACTCTAGGCTCGTACATAAGATTGGTCAATTAGACGACTCTACTCGAAGAAAAATAAAAGAAAACATCAAAATCATACTTGACTTGGAGTAAAAAGCACGTCTGCCAACGGCCTCGTGTAAACACCATGCCACGGCCGACGGCCTCGCACGCTGTTTACACGAGGCCGTTGGCGGGCATTTTAAAAACAAGAAGTAATTTTTTAACTTTAAAAGAAATTACTTATGCCAAAGCTTTACGAATATTTCGGGTTAATCATCTTATTTTATTCTAATGACCATGAACCTATTCACGTCCACGGCAAATATCAAGGACGGGAAAGCAAAGCTGAGATAATTTTCGAGAATGGAGAATTCAAAGAGGTAAGAGTATCAGCTGTGAAAGGCAAAGAGCCTCTGGACAGTAAAAATGAAAAAAGGTTAAGAAAGTTAGCTGAGCATTTCAGGGAGGACATTGTGCAGAAATGGGTTGACTTCTTCGTATACAATAAAGAGGTAAAATCGGAAATAATCACTAAAAAGATTGATTAGCTATGATAATTTCAATTGACAAGGCTGTTTATCTGGACGGTTATAAGATAAAATTCGACTTCTCAGACGGGGGCAGCCAAACCATAGACTTCGAGAAATTCTTAGAAAAAGCCAAGAACCCAATGACAAAAAAGTACTTGGACAAGGACAAGTTCAAGAGCTTCAGCATTGAGTATGGTGACATTGTCTGGAATGACTATGAGATGTGCTTTCCTATATGGGACTTGCATGAGGGAAGAATATAAAAAAAACACTTGCCAACAACTAGGTCTTCGTTGGGTACGGAGTGCCCACAATGAAGGCCGGGTTGTACTTAACCGGTGCT
>NZ_VRTY01000191.1 GCF_008017455.1 Pontibacter qinzhouensis
CGCCTACAACAAAACCGTGGACCGTAACTTCCAGGACTGGGTATTTAAAAAGCAGGCGGGCACCCTGAAGTTTACCGAAGAGCAGATGGCCTGGCTCCGCATGATAAAAGAATACATCGCAAACAGCTTCCACATCGACCGCGACGATTTCGAACTGAGCCCTTTTAACGCGCACGGCGGGCTGGGGAAACTGTGGCAGCTGTTCGGGGAGAAGACGGATGAAATTTTAAATGAATTAAACGAGGAGTTAGCAGCGTAGCATGATAGATAAAAGTGTACTTCCGGAGCATTGGGAAGTGAAGAAGTTAGGGGATGTTTGTGAGTTTGAATATGGTAAAGCATTAAAAAAAGAGCTTCGAGACGAGACCGGCAAATATGATGTCTTTGGCTCCAATGGTGTTGTTGGCAAGCATGCTCAGTATATAATTGAAGAGCCTTGTGTTATTGTTGGAAGAAAGGGGGCTGCTGGTGAGGTTCATTTGTCCTTGAATCCAGCATGGCCTATTGATACAACTTATTTTGTAAAGCAGAAACCATCTTTCGACCTAAAGTTTCTGTACTATCAATTAAGATCTCTACAATTAGGCTCACTAGATAAGTCTACTGCTATTCCGGGCTTAAATCGTAATGATGCTTATCAGAAGGAGTTCGTACTTCCTCCACTTACGGAACAACTAGAAATCGTTGCCAAGATAGAAGAACTGTTCAGCGAGTTGGACAAAGGCAAAGAGCAATTAATAACCGCCCGACAGCAACTAAAAGTATATCGGCAGGCTGTTTTGAAGTGGGCGTTTGAAGGGAGGTTTACTAATCTAGAGGTTAAAGAGGAGGAGTTGCCGGAGGGGTGGAAGTGGGTGAAAACTGGTGAAGTAATTCAAACAATAAACAATGGATATACGCCAAAGAAAGGGTTCTTGTCAGACGGAGAGGGTGAAGTTCCTTTTATAAAAGTCTACAACTTAAATTTTGATGGTACTTTAAATTCAAAAAAGAATCCCACTTTTATTCCGAGAGCAATTCATGTGAAGGATCTTAAAAGGTCGATTTGTTACCCAGGTGATGTCTTGATAAATATTGTTGGTCCACCATTAGGAAAGGTCTCTGTTGTAAGTAATGAATATCCAGAATGGAACATTAATCAAGCAATAGTTTTGTTCAGACCAAATGAGAAAGTGTCGTCAAAATATTTATCTTATTTCATGCAAAATTCGGTTACCATTAACTGGCTAGAAAAGACATCAAAGGCAACAGCAGGTCAGTGGAATGTAAAAGTTACCACTTGTAGAGAGATACCCTTACCACTCGCTCCACCTGAAGAACAAAATCATATTGTTCAGGAGATAGAAAGCCGCCTAAGTGTTTGTGATAAAGTGGAGGAAACTATTAGCCTAAGTTTGCAGCAGGCTGAGACGCTACGGCAGAGTATTTTGAAGCAGGCGTTTGAGGGGAAGTTGGTCAAGCAAAGTTCTAAAGAATTGGATATCATCTCAATTTAACACTAAACAGATAAAACTATAAAATGGCAACAAGCAATCCTTTCTCTATCGCGGGTAGCAAATGGTGGAAATGTGATTTTCATAATCACACTCCTGCATCAACTGATTATGGCAAAGGCCCAAATCAGGCAACACTCCTTAATCGAACACCTAGAGAATGGCTTCTTGATTATATGAATGCCGAAATCGATTGCATTGGAGTTACAGACCATAATAGTGGAGAATGGATTGACCTATTGAAGCAAGAGCTAAAATTAATGGAGACTGATCAGCCAGAGGGCTATAGGTCATTGTTTATTTTTCCTGGAGTAGAGATCAGTGTAAATGGTGGAATTCACGTAGTGGCACTTTTGGATCCATCCAAAGGAACGAAAGAGATACATGGGCTTTTAGGAAAAGTTGATTTACCATTAGAATATGTTGGTAAAAGTGATCATACATCTAAAAAATCAATTGATGAAGTTATTGAAAGTATCATTGATGCCGGTGGTATAGCTATCCCTGCTCACGTGGATAGACCTACTGGCTTATTTGATGTATTGGGAGGTAATGTAACAGTACAAAATCTGTTACTTAGAGAGAACTTACTCGCAATTGAGCTAATTAACGTGAATAGTGACTTACCAGAAACATATAAACAACATAGAAAGAGACTGAACTTAGCTGAAATTGTAGGCTCAGATAGTCATTTACCTGCACAGGTTGGTGCTGCTTATACCTGGGTAAAAATGGAGGAGCCAAGTATAGAGGCTCTTAAATTAGCTTTTCATGATGGTGTTGATGGTATTATCAGACATGAAAACCCACTTACAAAGCCCAATCATATCACGGAACGATATTATATAGGAGTTACGCAGACTTCTATGGTTTCGTATAATCTTATAAAAAAGCCATGGAATCTGCCCAGTATATTGCCTATTTGTTGAGTGAGCCGCGCAAAGTTAGCTGTGTAAAAGCCAGTGAGGTTCTGGAGGTTTCACATGATGAGATCAATCGCTTCCTGTTGAGCAGCAACTTTACGGGTAAAGACCTCTTTGAAGCTGTTCAACAGGGGCTCCAACTGGAAGGAGGCGTTCTTTCGGCCGATGATT
>NZ_VRTY01000192.1 GCF_008017455.1 Pontibacter qinzhouensis
ATTCAATGTTAAGCAATTTTATTGACTTTTTTTCTTTCTCAGCGATTCTCCTTTTAAGGGGAAGCGGTGGGCATTCCCTGACAGTCTGTCCATAATAGCATCGGCAAGGGTTGACTCCCCAATGAACTCATGCCATTTGTCAACCGGTAGCTGAGAGGCTATGATAGTTGCCTTCCTGCCATACCTATCTTCCAGCATCTGGAGCAGAGCCAGACGCGCAATACTGTCTAATGGATGCAAGCCAAAATCATCAAGGATGAGCAGGTCTGTTTTCTCCACCTGGTTGAGCAGCTTTATATAGGTGCCATCCAGCTTTGCCTGTGCTATCTTTTCCAGGAAACGGTTCATGCCCAGGTAAAGTGTTTTATAACCAAAGCTACAGGCCTGCCTGCCGATGGCACAGGCTAGATAGCTTTTTCCACATCCTGTAGCTCCTGTAATGAGGATATTTTCGGAACGTTGTATAAAGCCGCAATCAGCTATGGAGAGGAGTTGGTCTGGAGACAGGTTTCTGCCGGCATGGCAATGCACCTGTTCCAGCACGGCATCGTAGCGGAGTTTGCTAAGTTTAAGGTACGAGGCTGTTTTCAGGTGCCTGCGGTGCTGTATTTCCGCCTCTGAGAGACGGGCGATAAACTGGTGAAGCGAAGGCTGCTGGCCCACCGGTAGTTCCAACACAGCCTGATAGGCATTGGCCATTCCTTTGAGCTTGAGCCCGTGGAGCTGGTCGAGGGTAATCTGGTGATTCATCTTTCTTGGTTTAAAGGTTTAACTATACGATTGAGGCCCGCGGATATTATCATGCCCGGGCAGGCTGCCAGGCAGGCCGGAGAGCTCTTGCTTATCCTGATTGTTGGCCAGGATGGTGTCGATGAGCCGGTAGCTCACCCTGGGAGCGGGAAGAGCGCGTTTACAGGCCTTCTCAAACCGCTCCTGCCCGTAACGGCCTGCCAGGCGCAGCAGCCCCTGGCAGGAGCGGTAGGTTTGCTCTGTGAAGGTTCTTGAGCCAAGGACCCGTTCAAAGACGCGGGTCGAGCTTTCCCCCAGCTCTTTGGCTTTACCCAGGAAATAGGCCGCGTCCCAGCCCTTTGTATCCTGATAGCGCTGATGGCCCTCCGGCATATGTTCCCTGAGGGTGGTGTAGTCGTGCTGGCGGCAGTTGCGCCTGTGGGCTGCAATGCGTTGCAGGCCAAGGTAAATCTCCACCTCGCAGCTGTCATAAACCAGGGTGGCTGTCTGGCCGATGTATTGGTAGGGGACGCTGTACTGGTGCCAGTCCTCCCCGAGTATAACATGATAATTCTTCTGCACTTTGGCCTGTGCCGTATGCCGGAGCACGAAGGGTTCTGCCGGTAATGGCCCGAGCAATGCCTGCTCGTCAGCCACAAAGCGGTCATGGCGGCTGTAGGTGCGCTTCTGCAGCAGGGTGTGGTTATGGGCCTGGCAACAGGCCAGGACACGCCTGTTAAGCTCCTCAATGCTGTAAAAGGTTTCTTTGCGTAGCAGGGCATAGATGCGCATATAGGCGATATGCACTGCTTTCTCCACCGATGGCTTGTCCTTGGGCTTTGCCACCCGTGTTGCCACCAGGTTGGTGTCATAGTAAAGGGCCCATTGCTGGGACACCTCGCTGAAAACAGGCTCGTAGCGGTTGCTCTTGTAGACATACTGTTTCATATTGTCGCTCAGGGCACTCTCAGGTACGCCGCCCAGAAAGCGCAGGCAACGGCTCAGGGAGGTGAAAAAGTGTTGCTGCCCGGCCGAGGGCAACACCTCCACATAGGTATAGCCGCTATAAGGGAGCACGCAGACAAGGACAGGGCAGGCGATGACCTCTCCGGTGTTGGTATCAGCGTAGCTAAGCTTTTTGCCTGCAAAATCGATTTGCAGAAACTCCCCGGGCCGGTGGGTAAAGTGCATGGTGGCACCGTTTTTCCGTTGGTGGTTCTTCAGGTGCTCGCAGAACTGTGAATAGGCATAGCCGTCGGGGACCTGCCGGCGGTATTCCTGCCATAGCAGATATTTGGTGACTCCGACCTGCCGGAGTTCTTTTTGGTAATCCTTGCAGTTTTCCAGCAGGTATTCCAGGCGGGAGTCTGCTTTTGATTCAGGCTTGGAGGGATATACCAGCGCAGCAAGGGCTGTGTCTGATAAGGAGAGCAAGGAGTCGATGTCCATGCCTGAACTATGGATCCTGGCTACATAATGGTCAACCGTATGGCGACCAGCACCCAGGAACTGAGCTATCTTCCGCTTGGAAGTACCCTTTAGTAATAACTGTAACAGGCGTCGAATTTGTAACATGGGTATGGGTGGATATGACATAGAACCTTCCTTTTTTTGGGGAAGGTAAGGTCTTGTTACAAATCCGTCATCGAAGGGGTGGCGCTGCTTGTGCCGGAATGTCAGCCTACCTGGCTTTTCTTTTCAGGGAAAAATATCCAAAGGAGCCTAATAAAGTGG
>NZ_VRTY01000193.1 GCF_008017455.1 Pontibacter qinzhouensis
TATGCCCTCCAGAGGAAGCTTTTTCTCCAGGTGCAGCGGGAATTCATTTATAACTATGCGTAACTCCTATAGCATTAAAAAAGAAAATAAAATCAAAGAAGGTTTTATACTTGATTGAATCAGCAATAAAAAATCCTACTATAGGAGTCGGTTACAAAAGAGAAGATCGGGAGAAATTAAGTAATAAAATAGGTGTACCTCAAGGCTTATCAATATCAAGTATCCTTGCTAACATATACATCTCTAAAGTAGATAACTTGCTTAATACAAGTAGTTTTAAATATATAAGATATGTAGATGACATTCTTTTAATGTCTTCTGTTTTAACTCACAACCAGTTATTAGATAGAGTATCGCAAGAGTTAAGTCAATTAGAATTAAGCCTAAACAAAAACAAAAAGGAGGAGGGTTTCCTTAATGAAGAATATGAATATTTAGGCTATAAGTTTAAGAATGGAATTATTACAGTAAGACAATCTACAGTAAATATATTTATCCATAAAATTGCTGCTAAGTTTACTTGGTTCAATTATAAATTAAAGGATCCAAACCTTCAAACATGGATGGCCAATAACTCAACTTATCTAAAAAACAGGTTCATTGATATTATCAATGAGAAAATAACTGGTGCAATTGATGATAAGAAGAGGTATGGATGGATTTTCTATTTTTTGGAAATTAATGATTTAAGGTTATTATACCATCTTGATGAAATAATTAAGAGTTTTTTTAAAAGACAGGCCGCTTTTGATTTCAAAACGCCCCCTGAGACAAAATCATTTGTAAAATCTTACTACCATGCCAGGCATTATCCTACAGCAGGGTATATCCACAATTACAATTTTTATGATTCACCTGATAAAAAAGAAAGTCTCTTAAGACGATACGGCATTTTTAATCCATCTTTAAAATATAGCGAAACAGAAATTAACATTTCTTTCAATAAACTCAAATTTGAAAATATCTATGAACTTGACCTAGATTTAGGTGAACTGTATTAGGGGCTGTCTCCTTGCACATTTTAGTTTCGTGCAGGTAACTCATACTTCTGTATGAAGTGGTTGTAATCTTCTCGCTTAGCGGGTTCTAAACTCTTATCTCAAGAGTGTTTATCATTATCATTATAGGCAGCCCCTACCTTTTCTCACAGATTTTTTGAAAATATATCTTAAAGAATGGAAATTGAAAATCATTTAGGCGATTATACAAATGCCTTGAAAACTAAAATGTGGATTACGAGGGGAGTTAGATTCGAGGCGTATAATCACTATCTTGGAAAACATGCCTTATCTAATTTCGCTATTAGCTTCTTTTCAGCTTATGTAATTATTATAAATTTTCTAAGTATTTACAAAGTAGTATCTTCTGATTTTAATTTATTGATCCAGTTTTCAACAATGACATTATCAGTTTTAATTCTAGCATTTTCACAGCTAGAATCGGCTAATGATTATAAACTGAAAGCGGAAAGATTTCATGACTGCTCAAAGGAAATATCTAAACTATTGAATGAATTGAATTTTCTTCTGTCAAAAAAGAATATTTCTTCTTACTCATTAGAGCAAAATATCAAAAGCATTTCAGATCAATATGATATAGTTATACAGAGATTTTCTGAGAATCATAGTGCAATCCATTATAAAGCGTTTAATGCTAGTTACCCATACGACTTCCCAAATGAGTTCTTGATTGGATATTCCTCGGATACCTCAGATGTTAAATCATTGAAAGTCAGATATTGGAAAATATTTAAAATAGATGTTCAGGCATTTTTGCAGCCAAGATGGTTATACTTTTTACTTATTCTTGTTCCACCAATTCTATTTATTTTAGCAATAATTTTACATCCTTAATCTAATGCAGGCTCGCGCCAGCAAAGGCCAGCAATGGGCTTTTCATCCATCGTAAAAGTAACCTGCAAAAGCAGCCTCTATCTGCTGCACTTCCACATCCGTTAAAAGCTGAAACTCCTTCTCTCTTGACCGCTTCGATAGCTTGCCTCCTGCTTGCTCCAGGAACTTGATCAGCAAAGCCACCATTTTATTGGGCATCTGGAACCGGTCGTCGAGCCAGGTTTTAAAGCTATCGTATTGCTGCAGGTAAGCTACTTCTTCCGGTATAATCCGGTCGAGGGTATAGGCTACGCAGTCGAACAAAAACTCGGCCTGGCGGGTGGCATCAAAGTAGCGGTAATAAGCTGCAGTTTCGTTCAGGACCTCTACGTTATGGTCGGCTGTTTTACGCCATTCTATAAAGTCCAGCAGCGGGTGCGAGTAGGCTTCGAGCACGCTGCGGTAATCGTTTATGTGCTCCAGTATGGCCGCTGATACCGGAAAAATGATACCCTGCGGCGTAAAGTGCATAGCTGCCAGCAGGTGGTGCACCAGGTGTATCCACCCGACCAACTACATGTTTGATTTGTTTTTGAAGTTCTGGGGGTATAGGTTTCTGATGTTCTT
>NZ_VRTY01000194.1 GCF_008017455.1 Pontibacter qinzhouensis
TCTGGCGGACATAGAATTGTGACTGTAATGCCAGTGTCTTTCAGCTC
The DNA here is from genome assembly GCF_008017455.1 of Pontibacter qinzhouensis. Taxonomy (GTDB): domain Bacteria; phylum Bacteroidota; class Bacteroidia; order Cytophagales; family Hymenobacteraceae; genus Pontibacter; species Pontibacter qinzhouensis. Next base: position 48 of record NZ_VRTY01000194.1, read on the forward strand.
TCGTTGTATAGCCTCCGAAAAAGAAAGAATAAAGGCCTTGGTAGCCGCATAAATTGCCTGCAGCGGGTTTGGCATAAACGATACCACAGACCCCAATTGCAGTATTTTGCCATATTTGCGTGGCATCATGTCGCGGAGGTACAGCTTGGTGAGGTGCATCAGCGAGGTGGCGTTTAACTGTATCATGGCCAGTTCCTTTTGCAGGTCGGTTTCCACAAAAGGACCGTATTCACCAAATCCGGCATTGTTCACTAAAATATCTATCTGCAGGCCCAGCCGGTGTGTTTCGGCATAAAGTTGCTCCGGACCTTCTGGTTTACTCAGGTCGCAGGCAATGGCGGTAATGGCACAGCCGGGGAACTCGCTTTGCAGCTTTCCGTAGGCAGTTTCTAATTTATCGTGGTAGTGTGCCACCAGCACCAGGCGGTACCCGTCGCGGGCAAAGCAGCGGGCCAGTTCAAAGCCGATGCCACTGGAGGCACCGGTAATAAGAGCAGTTTCGTTCATAGCCATTAGTTTTATAGCGTTTAAATGGTTGTATAATAGGTAGATGCTTGCAGCCACCTTTGTGTTGTACTACCTAAGTTTATACCAGATGGCGGCGGTAAGGTTGCCTTAGCGTGCTTCAGGTTTCAATACGGCTGCATAGTGGTCGGCGAGGCGGGTGGGCTCCGGCAGTTTGTGTTTCAGGGTGCAGGCCAGGGCAACGGTGGTGGCTGTGTCGAGGTCTAGCAGGTGCCCCGGCGATACAAATACAGGTTTTACCTTGTCTTTGGTCCGGAGCACGTTGGCAATTATTTCTCCTTTATAAGCAAGCGGCGACAAGGCTCCTTTTTCAGGGGCAGGCTCTGTGTACTTGCCCACAAGTACTTTTTTGGCAACACCCATGGTTGGTTTCTGCAGGTGCAGGCCCAGGTGCGTGGCAATGCCCAGGCGGCGCGGGTGCGAAATACCATGTCCATCTACCATAATCAGGTCGGGTTTCTGCTGCAGCAGCTCGTAGGTTTTGAGCAGGTTCGGAGCTTCTCTGAACGACAGGAAGCCGGGTACATAGGGCAGTGTAACAGGGCCAACGTGCCACACCTTCTCCACCAGTTCCAGGGCAGGATAGGTCAGGAGCACAAACACCGATAATATTGTGTTTTCGTCTAAAAAAGAAGAGTCGCAGCCGGCAATGAGCTTCAGGTCGAAATCAGGCTTTTGGAGGATAACCTGATGCTGCATTTCCTCCTGTTGCCGAGTAAGGTCCCGCACCAAAGCCGGGTCGGGTGCAGGAGCATTATGGCTGCGGTAGTACATGTTGGTTCAATGGTTAAATTGCTATATGGTTGAATGAGTGCATCTTTCAATTTTAAATCTTAACTATAAGAAGTCTGTTATGCTAAGGTTTAAAGAGCAGTAGCAACAGCAAAAAATCTGGAGGGCCAAAAACATTCAAATAATTCGCTCAATTACTCACTCACTCTGAACTCACTCATTCAAAAACCTAGGCGCTGCAGGGTATACGCAAATCTGCGAAGTAGAGGTGCCACCTGCCTTTGCTGAAACCAAAATGGAACCTGAAGGAGCTTTGGGTGTGAAGCACAGAGTGGTGCAGGAGCGGGAGCGTGGCGTGCACCTGCCGGAGCTCGGTTCCGGTGAGGCTGGCATGGTCCCAGATGTTGGTTTTCTGAAAAGCAGTAGCATCAGGGGAGGCAAAGCAGCCGTCTTTGGTGTAGCCGGAGCGTCCTTGGTCCATGGCTGCGCAATCGAAGTTCGGGAAAGGCTCCTGCTGTAGCTCGCAGGTTGGAAGTTCGGTTTTAATAGTGAAGAAGGACCGCTGCTGGTATTCACGCCGAAATGTTTTCAGGTCCTGTACGTGCGTCATTTTAGGCATGGCGCCTGGTTGCTCAATTACCCAAAGCCCATTTTCAGGATCGATGTAGTGCTGCAGCGTCAGGGTATCGGAGGCTTGCAGGGCATCGAAGAAATGCGAAAAGGCGGTTGCAAAACTCATGGTGTCGGTGCCGGGCGTGTTGCTCTTGCGCTGGTGCTCTTCCTGCAGGGCCTCTAACGAGTCGGGGGTGGCTGGCGGAGTGGCGCTGCCTTTTCTAGTGGAGGAATCAGGATTGTTGCAGGCCGATATATAGGCAACCACGCAGCAGAGCAGCAGGAGGTGGTAGAGCAGGTGCTTCGTCATGTTGTGTGTTCTGTTTTGCTGCAGATGCTGCCTGGCAGTATCTTAGAATTACGGAAGTAAAAAAGAAAGGTACACCCTTGGCAGTTTTTAGGTAATATTCCTTCTGAAGGGTATTTTTATTTAAATAATTGAATTAGGCACTTAAGCAATAACCATTTTATAGGGATGTGGAGGAGCGGCCACCATCCTTTTG
>NZ_VRTY01000195.1 GCF_008017455.1 Pontibacter qinzhouensis
CGAGCTGCGTGGGGAGGCAATCAAAGTGCAGGGCCAGTTTTGCCAGGTGGTGGGAATAGTTCCTGAGGGTGCTCTCGCTTCTGCCGGCAATGGTGATTTTCTGAAGGAACTTCTCGTAAAGCTCATGAAAACCTGCTACCTTGGAACAAGCAGTCTGGATAAGGTTAAGCTCTTTTTTTTCATCTAAGTATGCGTTTAAGTGAATTATAAAAGTAAACTTTATCCACTGCTTTTTTTATAGAAAACTACCGTAGGTTTAGTACAACAAGGCATAAACATCATCTCGGCCGACGGCCTTCGTCGTCGTTTACACGAGCCGTTACCCTTCATTTGAAAAATCAAAAACAGCAAGTTTGAAAAATGAGTATCTTTGAGTAAAGGAAAGGACAATGGCTGAATTTACTGAACGATACATAAACCCCTTCACCGATTATGGATTTAAGAGGCTTTTCGGTGAGGAGCCAAATAAAGACCTGCTGCTGGACTTCTTAAATGTGCTGTTAAAAGAAGAGCAGGGTGAAATTAAAGATTTGACCTACCTGAAAAGCGAACATTTAGGAACAAGTGAGCTGGATAGGAAAGCCATCTTTGATTTGTACTGCGAAAATGAAAAAGGCGAGAAGTTTATTGTAGAGCTACAAAAGACAAAGCAGAACTTCTTCAAAGACCGCACTGTTTACTATTCCACCTTTCCCATAAGAGAACAGGCCAAACGAGCCGACTGGAACTATGAGCTGAAGGCTGTTTACACCATTGCCATACTCGACTTCGTGTTTGACGAGGACAAGAACGAGCCCAACAAATTCAGGTATGACATTAAGTTGACAGACACCGAGACAAAAAAGGTGTTTTATGACAAGCTCACTTTCATCTATCTGGAAATGCCTAAGTTCAACAAAACCGTTGACGAGTTAGAGACAAGGTTCGATAAGTGGCTGTATGTGCTTCGCAACCTTAACAGACTCGACAGGGTGCCTGAAAAACTGAAGGAGCGGATTTTTGAAAAACTATTTGAGACAGCCGAGATAGCCAGATTCACACCTGACCAAGTTCGTTTATATGAGGACAGTTTGAAATATTACCGCGACCTGAAGAATTCACTGGACACAGCAAGGGAAGAAGGATTATTAGAAGGAATGGAAAAAGGATTATTAGAAGGAATGGAAAAAGGAATAGAAAAAGGATTAGAGAAAGGGATAGAGAAAGAAAAACTGGAAGTGGCAAATAACGCTATAAGAATGGGCTTGTCAACAGACGATATTGTAAATTTAACTGGCTTAAGCAGAGAAGCAATTGAACAGCTGAAAACAAACGAAGGGTAACCACACCTATACGGCAGCTGCGCCGCCGCATAGCCAAGTCCGTTGGCAGGTATATAAACTAAAAAAATTGAGACTTTTAAAAATCCTTTTCACACTATTTCTCTTCTCATCCACTATTCTCTGTGTGTATGGGCAACGAACCATTAAAGGGAGAGTAATAGACGAAAATTTAGATAAACTACCTGCGTCCAGAGTTTATAATGCAGACATGCTTCAATTAGGAGAGATAGATTCAGAAGGATTTTTTGAAGTAAGTGTTCCAACCGAATCTGATAAACTAATCTTTGGTTTCCTCGGGTATGAATTTGCCAATGTTTCTATTCCCGCTAACTGTAACTACCTTGAAGTTATCTTGCTTTATCGTGGAACTTATCATTATAGGTCCAATCGGAAAGTAGACAGGCTTCGAAAAAAGGATTTCGATAAATTACCAGAGCTTCGTAAAAAGGCTGTTGAAAAAGGGCTTTTCAAAATGGATAGCCCCTGTTATACAAGAGAGTTTATACCTGATAAACCGCAACTCGACCAGATAGGAAAAGAGTTGAGAGCGAAAAGGAAAGTCAATAAAAGGTACTTCAAAGATTTAGCAGTCGGGGATACTATAAGAATTCCATATAGTGTCAGTAATGGTAGCGACAGAACAGGCAGAACGACTTTGATCTACTATTCTTACGTTGTGGATGGGAATCAATTTGATTGCATAATCGAAGGGGTCATAGTAGATAAGAACAGGGGTTACAATGGCTATAATATTATTTATAAAGTGACAGATACTGGCCAGTGTAAGTATGCTTCCATTATACATGAAGAAAGAGATATGAAGAAGGGGGAAGTCTTCAGGTATAATATGAAGTACTTCAAAGTAATAACTGAATAAATACATCTGCCAACACAGCACAGGCACCATGTTCGGCTAATGCCTCACCCGTTGCCTGTACGAGACCGTTGGCAGGTATAAGAACTAATAAAATGATTCAGCTAAACGACCCAAAGTGGAAAGAACTTGAAGGTG
>NZ_VRTY01000196.1 GCF_008017455.1 Pontibacter qinzhouensis
CGAGCAGGGCCTTAAAGGTAAGCCTGCCAATACGGCCGAAGCCGTTGATCGCAACTTTAATTTTAGACATGGTATCTAGATTTGAAAGGTGTTATTTTCTGTGCGAATTTACAAGAAGCATTAAGGAAAACCAATATTTTTATGAATAACTCTAACGAATGATAATGAGAAGCTTAGCAAATTTTTAAAAAATATTTAAGCGAAATGTTTTGATTATAAATTCAAAAAACTATCTTTGCACCATCAAACAAAAACAATGTTTGCTTTTTACCAGACGGTCCGTTCGTCTAGGGGTTAGGACTTCAGATTTTCATTCTGGCAACAGGGGTTCGATTCCCCTACGGACTACTCGAAAGCCTCTCAGTTAATCCTGAGGGGCTTTTTTGCGTTCTCCAAAGTCTTTTTATACAAATTATTGTAAGTAAATACTTGCAGTTGGTTCTGGAAGAGAGTATAACCCCAAATGAAGAAGTAATGATATTGCTAGGTGACCTGAACGACAATAAACATTCACATTTGAATAAGCTTAAAAACACGGTAGCTGAACAAGTAATATGTGGTGTGAATTTCCAATCGGAATTGAGAGCTATTGAAGAACTTTTTAATATAAACGTAAACATGGTAGAGGTTGGAGAAGGAACAGTTTACTACCTAATGCTTGAATGAATAAGTAATTTCCGCCAACTCCCAAATGCATGTTCATGCTATAGCAAACGGCCGTTAAGTGCGTCTACATCAGTCAGCGAAGCTCCCCTATGGTCCTCGCTCTACTTTCTCAATTTCAGAGTCGATTTTGATTATCTTCCATTGTTTCGATGGCTTCTAAATTGCATTATTGTTACTAAGCCCTTTATCGAATACTCAGCTAAGTAAACTGGCTATGCAGCATGGCATTTAAAGGTCAGGCATCGGTGCCTTGGCAGAAGGGGAAAGTTATACCTGATGCATACTATTTTAGTTTTATATAGTACATTAGGTTGTTCAATTACGTTTATCCAACACCCGTTGGGTGGATAAACGTAATAATTACTTATATACAACCGTTAGCGGTCAGGCTAAGGACGACCCATTGGAACCTAACAATAGCCTTTTTCAATATCAACAATACATTCTGAAAGTAATTTTTTGACTTTATATAACTGACAAATTTTGTTGTCAATTTCGTTGATTTTACTATTTACGACAGTAATTTTCTTTTCTTTAGACAGTCGTTTATTAAACCAACTGTCAATCAGCTTTTTAATTTCAGACAGCGTAAAGCCTGCCTCTTTTGCACCTTTTATCATTTCAATTTTTTCCACGATACTTTCATCGTAGTCTTTGTAGTTGTTTGTTTTTGTTTTTTCATCGGACACGCCTTTGAACAAACCATAATTTTCATAATACCTCAATGTCGGTATAGAGACACCTGTCCGCTTTGATAATTCGCTTATTAACATTAGCTTCTATTATTGTGGATAAATATTTATGAAGTATAAACCATGCTTTATACTTGTTGGTTGCAAATGTACACCATATTTTTGCTGCTGAACTAAAAAATAACAAGTTATGAGCACAAAAAATGTAGTTGAAAATTATTTCAATGCTATGAAAGAAGGCAGGTTTGCAGATATGCAAAAATATGTATCGCCCAACCAGAAATATTGGATTAGCGGCGATGGCTCTTGGGCTTTCGGAGGATATAATTCGCCTGAATCTATGGGTAAATTGTGGGCAATTGTAGCGGAACGGTTTCCTGACGGGTTAAATCTTACTATCGATTCTATTCTTACAGACGGTGAATATGCTGCGGTGCAAGTTCATAATCATGCAACCCGAATAGATGGTAAGATTTACGATAATTATATTCTTGTACATTTAAGAGTGCAGAATGGTATGATTACGGAACAACGAGAATATCTGGATACAATTATGATTAATGAACTGTTTTGTGGTGAACTGGAAACTAACTAATAAGTTCAGGTTATTAATAACTTCGGAGTAATGTGGGCAAATTGTAATTATCTGAATGACAAAAAATAAAAAGGATATTTTAAAAGCATTCAAGAGAATAGTGATAACAACATTCATCATCATCGGAGCATTGCTTATAGCAATTTTTCTGTATATGCGACAAGATAAATTTGGAAAAAGCCGTATCCACCCGACCAACTACATGTTTGATTTGTTTTTGAAGTTCTGGGGGTATAGGTTTCTGATGTT